>CAZNGQ010000044.1:7345-15268 GCA_964572095.1 uncultured Oscillospiraceae bacterium | reverse complement strand
CCGCCACCGCGGCCTCGACCGCCAGCCGCTGCACCCACACGGACGCGCTGCAGATCGCCGCGCAGCCGAGCGGGAGATCCCCGACCCGCGGGATCGAGACCCCGTTGCCGTCCACATAGCCCGGCACCTCGACGACGCACTCGTCCGGCAGGTTGGTGATGCAGCCTTGGTTCATGACGTTAAAGTGGCCGCGGTACACCCGGCCGGTCTCCAGCCCTTCGATGATCCAGGAGCCGTGCTCGGTGCTCCGGTCGCCCCCGTCGTATTTCTTGGCCGGCTCTTTCATCCAGTTCGGGAAATCGGTCTCGAACCAGTTCCGGGTCTCGGTACAGACGCGCAGGTATCCCCCGGTTTCGCCGTTGATCCACCGGTCCAGGCTGATCCACTCCCCGATTCCGTCCAGGCGCTTGCGGTACCACGGCAGGTATTCCGACAGGTGCCCGTTGGACTCGGTGGAGTAGTACCCGAACCGGCGGAGCATGTCGATGCGCACTTTCTCCGTGCGGGCGAGGTCCGGGTCCCGTTCGAACGCCGCGAGGAGGTCGCCCGTCCGGTCGATGCCCTTGTGCTTGATGCTGACGTACCAGGTCTGGTGGTTGATGCCTGCGCAGACGATGTCCACCTCGTTCTGCGGGAGTCCAAGCGCGGCCGCGATCTGCCGGTGTCCGTGGTAGACCCCGTGGCAGAGCCCGATCGTGCGGACCCCGCCGTACTTGTTGGCCGCCCACGTCATCATCGCGTTCGGGTTGGAGTAGTTGAGCAGGATGCAGCCCGGCGCGGCGACCTCGCGGATGTCCCGGCAGAAATCCAGGATCACCGGGACCCCGCGCTGCCCGTACATGATGCCGCCCGCGCACAGCGTGTCCCCGACGCACTGGTCGACGCCATACCGCAGCGGGATGTCGATGTCCAGCGCAAAGGCATCCAGTCCGCCGACCCGGACGGCGTTGATGACGTAGTTCGCGTCACGCAGGGCTTCCCGCCGGTCCAGGGTCGCCTGGATGCGGATGTCCAGCCCGTTGTCGTCGATGTCGCGCTGGCACAGCGCCGTGACCATGTCCAGGTTGTGCCGGCTGATGTCGGTGAACGCGACGGTGATGTCCCGGAACTCGGGCACACTCAGGATGTCGGTAAGCAGGGTGCGTGTGAAACCGACGCCGCCCGCCCCGATGAAAGCAACCTTGATCGCCATGAAAATTCTCCTTCCGAATCGCCGGCCGAAGCCGCAGGGTGTTTCCTGAAAACATTGTGTCACTCGCGGGGGCGTCAGGCAATGCGATCCGTGAACATCGTCGTGCAGAATCATTTCCTGGCATGAAAAAAGGCGGCGGATGCCACCTTTTTCAAAAACCTTATGGATTATGCGTCCAGTTATCCCGGTCAGCCTGCGGCCGGGTTTTCGTATCCCAGTTCCATCGAGATGCGGTTCGCGGTCTCGGTCACCTGCGCGATGATCTGCGGGATTTTCTGCAGGGACATGCGGCTGACAGGGCCGGAAACACTGATGCACGCCACGATCCTGGCCGAGAAGTCACGGATCGGGGCCGCCACGCAGCGCGCGCCGATCTCGCATTCCTCATCGTCGATCGCGTATCCGTCGCCGGTAACCTTTTCCAGTTCCTCCAGCAGGTGCTCCCGGGTCGTGATCGTGTTGTGGGTCAGCCGCTGCAGTCCTTCTTCCTCGACGATCTGGTCGAGATCCACCCGGTCGTAGTTCAGCAGCATGAGCTTGCCGACGCCCGTGCAATGGAGCGGGGCTTCCTTGCCGATGCGCTGCATGACGCGAAGCGCGTTGTCGGGGCCGCTCGCCACATCGACATAGACCGCCTTGTGGTGTTCCTCGATGGCCAGGCAGGCGGACTCGCCGATCCGGTCGACCAGTTCCTCCAGATAAGGCTTGACGACGTCGCGGATGTTGTACTGGGCGCTGACCATGTTGCCCAGCTTGCTGAGCTTGAAGGTCAGGGAGTACCGCAGGGTCTCCGCGTCCTGCTTGACATACCGGCAGGCCGTGAGGGTCGCCAGGTAGCGGATCACGGTGCTGGCGGGGTATTCCAATGCCTCCGCGATGTCCTGCAGCCGGCAGGGCTTGCGGCTGGCGGCCATGAACTCGATGATCTGCAGCGCCTTTTCCAGGGACTGGTTGCTCTTCGCGAGCTTCGTATCCATATGAACTCCACCGCCTGATTCATAATGCCCGACAAGATGACTCAAAAGTGCATTATACATCGACTTCGTTCATTGCGCCTGCCATTGTCCATTGTCACGGGCCGGCGGCAGCTGGAGGCAGCCGGTGAAAATCACCGTGACGATGGAATCGTCACTGGAACTCGCGGACGCTCTGGATATCGCCGCCCATGGAGCAGTCGGCGTTCTGGTCACAGACGATGTCCACGACATACGGCACCTTGGACGCCAGCGCGCGGGCAAAGGCTCCGGCCAGGTCCCCGGGCGCGAACACGCGCTCGCCTGCGCAGGCGAATCCCTCGGCGACCTTGACATAGTCCATGTCCCGCTGGTTCTCGCCCATCTCCACCGCGTATTCGTATCCGAACGCGTATTTCTGGTTCTGGCGGATCAGGCCGAGATAGGCGTTGTTGATGATCACGACGATAAGCGGCACCTGGAACTTGGCCGCGACCGCGAGTTCCTGCACGTGGAACGTGAATCCGAAGTCCCCCATGACCGCGACCGCCTTGGTTTTGCAGCCGGTGGCGACCATGGCGCCGAACGCGGCCGGGATGTCATATCCCAGGGTGCCGGCGCCGCCGGACGGCAGGTAGTGGCGCGCCTGGTTGACCTCCTGGAACTGGCCGGACCAGATCTGCGTGATGCCGCATCCGGTCGTGTAGATCACGTTGTCCCCAAAGGCCTTGTTCATTTCGTCGAACGCCCGCTGCGGCATGATCGGGGTGCGGTCGTAGTCGGTCTTGCGCCTGAGGTCCCTTTTCAGGGCCGGGAGCTGCGCGACACGCGGGGCGGCCTGGAACGCCGGCATGGCCTTCGCCTCGTCGATCAGCATCCGGAGCGCGGCTTTCGCGTCGGAACGGATGGCCAGGTCGGCGGGGAAGATCTTGTTCAGTTCGCCGGCTTCGATGTTGATGTGGATGAATTTCCGCTCGCCGCGGTAGACGCCGATGGCGCCGGTATGGCGGTCCGTGAACCGGTTGCCGATCCCGATGACCAGGTCGGAGTCCAGAAAGACCCGGTTGCCGATCGGTTGCCCGACCTGGATGCCCATGTGCCCGGCGTTGAGCGGGTGGTTCTCCGGGATGCAGCCCTTGGCCATGTAGGTCGTGATCACCGGCAATCCCGCCAGCTCGGCGAACGCGACGCACAGCTCGCAGGCCTCGGCCAGGACGACGCCGCCGCCCATGATAAGGACCGGCGAAGCGGCCGCGCGGATCATCTCCAGCGCCTTGCGGATGTCGGAGACATCGGCCGCGGGGATCCCGAACGACTCGGGGGTGTAGGTGGCCGGATCAAAATCAACCTCGGTCATCTGGACATCGAGCGGAATGTCGAGGAGCACCGGCCCGGGCTTGCCCTCGCGGGCGATGCGGAAGGCCGCGCGGAGCGTCTCCACCCCCTTGGAGGCGTCGGTGATGCACCAGGTCGCCTTGCACACGCTCTTGCAGATGAGGGCGATGTCCACGCACTGGAACGCGTCCTTGCCGAGCTGCGACGTCACGGCCTGTCCCGTGATCGCGATGAGCGGGATGGAGTCGATCTGGTTCGTGTAGAGTCCGGTGACCAGGTTGGTGGCGCCCGGTCCGGAGGTGGTCATGCAGACAGCCATCTTTCCGCTGGCGCGGAAGTAGGCGCCGGCCGCGTGCGCGGCCGCTTCCTCGTGCCGCACCGTGTAGTGCGTGATCCGGTCCGAGTCGCCGAGAAACTTGTATATGCTGTTGATTCCGGCGCCCGGAATGCCGAACGCATCCGTGATGCCCTCCAACTCCAGGATTTTGACGACCGCCTCTGCAAATTTCATATGAGTACTCCTTGTTTGAAAAAATTCTGGAAAAGCACATTATTTCGTTCTATGAAATTAGATTCCATTACTTTATATTATCGCACAGTTCCCCCTTGTCAACAGGATCGTTTTCAAAAAATTCATGCCGGACCCGTTTCGGAATCGTTCACCCGCCTTACGATCAAAGGTCATAATACCGCTGGATAATGCTCCTTTCCCTCTAATATGCAACCCGGAAAACATCCCGCATCCAACTCTTAACAAGTGTTTCAGATGATCGAACCATGTATCTGAAATACCAGGTGGAAAACGGTGCTGATCCAACCGTTATTCCACATGTTGAAACCCGTTTTTGTTTTCCAAAAAACATATTGACACGTATGGGGGCGAGTGTTAGCATCGCACTAGATGGGTTCGGTTTTGCCGCTTGTTTTTGGAGACAATGACAATGAATTGGATAAAGCAACCCGATAATCTGCATCAAGTCTGTAAATTCCTCCTTCCCCATACTGCTGGGTCCGTTTCGCCGCGGTTGTCCTGTCTGCGTCTCCCGTTATCGACTTCTGCTTTCGCCGCTTTCAGCGGTTTCCGATATGGGTGTTTGGCACTGAACGAGTGCTGAATAGAGTAATCACACATCTTTGGGAGGAAGAAACATGAAGAAAAGCATCGCCCTGCTCTGTACGCTCCTTCTACTGATCGGACTCGTTGCCGGCTGCGCGACCGCTACACCGACGGTCACCACAGCAGGCCCGACGACCACAGCCGGGGGCACGACCGCCGCGACGACCGCTGGCCCCACGACCACCGCCGCTCCGACCGTCGCCAAGAAACTCGCTTTCTGGGCGTGGACCAATCCGGACAACATGAAACCCCTGACCGAACAGTTCAACAAGGATTATGCCGGCAAGTATGAGCTGGTATACCAGAAGCTGGCCGACGCCGCCACGCTGACGATCAACACGGCCCTCGCTTCCGGCGAGCAGATCGACGTCATGACGCAGTCCGGCGCCTTCGATCTCCGTCAGCGCGCGGACGACGGCATCTACCTCCCGCTCAAGCAGTTCTTTGACGCATGGGGAACGACCTATGCCAAGGAGTTCGGCGAATCCACCGAGATCGTCCAGAACATCGACGGCGACTATTACTCGCTCCCGTACTGCAAAAACATCCAGATGGTGTACTTCAATGAGAACATGTTCACCGCTGCCGGCGTTCCCTTCCCGGCCGCCAACTGGACCTGGTCCGATTTCCAGGAGACCGCCAAGAAGCTGACGACCGGCGAAGGCGCGAACAAGGTCTACGGCGCGATGGCCGACCTGCTCGAGTACTGGCCGATGGTCGCCTACCAGAAGCTCGGCGCGTTCTGGTACTACAGCGAAGATAAGACCAAGACCCGCTTCGACAACGGCGCGATGAAAGAGGGTATGCAGCTCTGGTACGACATGGTCATGGTCGACAAGACCACCGTGCCTTACGACGAGTACATGACGCTCAAGTACAACAACGACACAAACGGCATGATCGGTCTCTACAACAACAAGTACGCGATGTGGCTGGCTCCCGTCTACGGCTGCCTCTACACCAACGAGAGCTACGGCAAGATCCCGGCCGGAACCAAGATCGGCATCGCCAACATGCCGATCCCCAACGGCACCTCCAAGTCCGTGACCAGCTTCTACACCTCCACCGCGAGCATCCCGGCGAACGTCAAGGACAAGGAAGCCTCCTGGACCCTGCTCAAGTACATCTGCGTCGACCGCGCGGACCTGTTCGCAGGCCCCAAGGCGATGCATCCTGGCTATGACTTCGCGGACAAGTCCAAGAGGCTTGACTTCGAGAAGATGATCTTCAACCATCCCGGCATCGACCAGCCCCAGTGCCTCAAGCTGATGGCCCTGGACCGCCAGATCCAGTGCCAGGACAACACGTATGTCATCGGCCAGGCCAAGATCAACGACCTGATCAAGTCCAACGCCACACTGGTGTTCCAGGGTGAGCTCTCCGTGGACGACTGCCTCAAGACGCTCAAGACCGAAGGCGACAAGGCCATTGCCGCCGACCTCAAGAAGTAGGCAGTTCCATGCACTGATCGCAGCAGGGTGATCGCGTGCGGATGGCGGACGGAAACGACCGTCATCCGCACGCGGCACGTAAAAATCGAGTAGAAGGAAGTGATTGACATAGATACTTCCATGAAGCCCGTCCGGATCAAGAAGCGGCGCAACTTCATCCAAAGACAGGAAAACATCGCAGGATGGGCGTTTCTCCTCCTGAATTTCCTGGGATACCTGCTCTTCAAGCTGGTGCCGCTTGTCCTGGCGCTGATCCTCAGCTTTTCCAAGTGGAATTTCATCACGGGCCTCAAGGGCATCAAGTTCCTGGGCCTCGAGAACTATAAGCAGCTGTTCACCGACGAAGTCTTCCAGGTCTCCATGCTCAACACCCTCAAGTACAGCTTCATCATGGTCCCCACCGCCATATTCCTGGCGCTTGTCGTGGGATCCATCCTCAACAGCCATGTCTATTTCAAGAGCGGGATCCGTCTCGCCTTCTATCTGCCGAACATCTCGTCCATGGTCGCCGTGTCGATCGTCTGGATGATCTTGTTCCTGCCTTCCTACGGCCCGATCAACACGTTCCTGATGTCGATCGGCATCGAAAATCCGCCGCGCTGGCTGAACGCGTCGAGCACCTCGCTCCTCTCGATCATGATCGTCGGCATCTGGCAGTCGCTCGGCTACAACATCATCATTGTCCTGGCAGGCCTGCAGACCATACCGGCCACGCTGTATGAATCCGCAAAAATCGATGGAGCGAACGCGGTGCAGACTTTTTTCCGCATCACGATCCCGTCGCTTTCCAGCACCTTGTTCTTCCTGACCATGATCTCCTTCATCGGCTCATTCCAGGTGTTCACGCCGGTCCAGGTCATGACCGAGGGCGGGCCCGGCACGTCTTCATCCGTCATTGTGTATTACATCTATACGCAAGCGTTCCAGTACAACAAGGTCGGCTATGCCAGCGCGATGTCCTGGGTGCTGTTCCTCATGGTTTTCGTGTTCACGGCCACCCGCATGATCGTGACCCGGCGGAACCAGAAAAAATTCGGCTGAAACGAGGAATCGTCCTATGGCGCTCGGATACAGTTACCAGAAACGGATCTTTAAAGTCGTCATGACCCTGCTGATGGGGTTCATCTCCATCTTCATGCTGCTGCCCTTCCTGTGGATGATTTCCGCGTCCTTCAAACCGGACAACGAAGTCTTTGGGTACCCGATCGCGTGGATCCCCAAGACCTTCACACTGGCCAATTATGACCGTGTCTGGAACTCCACGGTTCCGTTTTTCACGTTCTTCAGGAACTCGGTCAAGGTGACCGTGCTATCCGTCATCGGCGAGGTGTTCACCAGCGCGCTGGCCGGCTACGCGTTCGCAAAAATCAAGTTCAGGGGACGGGACATCGTTTTCCTCATTTATATCTCCACCCTGATCTTCCCGGCCCAGATGATGCTGATCCCGCGTTTCGTCCTGTTCCGCGAAATCGGTCTGTACAATACGCACTGGGCCCTGATCCTGCCCGGCATGTTCACCGCGTTCGGCACGTTCCTACTGAAGCAGTTCTTCAGCACCATTCCGGACGAACTGGTCGAGTCGGCCAAGATCGACGGCGCGAGCCACTTCACGATCTTCCGTAAAATCGTGCTGCCGCTATCCATGGCAGCCGTCAGTGCATTGATCATCTTCCAGTTTGTCGGCTCCTGGAACTCTTATGAACCCGCATTGGTCTATCTACGCTCCAAGGAGCTCGCGACGATCCCGCTCGGCCTGCAGTTCTTCAACGAAGAAAACTCCACGAGCTACGCGACGATCATGGCGGCTTCGGTCTGCTCGCTGGTCCCGATCTTCATCGTGTTCCTTTCCTTCCAAAAGCAGTTCGTGCAGGGCAT
>CAZNGQ010000044.1:0-7245 GCA_964572095.1 uncultured Oscillospiraceae bacterium | reverse complement strand
TGGTCCCGATCTTCATCGTGTTCCTTTCCTTCCAAAAGCAGTTCGTGCAGGGCATAGCGACGAGCGGTCTAAAGGAATAAGAGTTCCTCAGGGGTCAACCGCATCCGGCCTGCCGGTCCAAAAAGACAGGCGGGTTGGGGAGTGTCGGCCCAAACGGCTGGAGATACCGCCAGATAGGAGTGTGACATGAGGACAGCATTCAATTCCCAGAATCTTCCGGTCCGGTACCTGGATGTCACCGGGCCCGCCCTATTCGGCAAGAACTCGCTTGTCTCCGCCCTGTCCGCCAAGGGGATCCGACTGCGTGAAGTGAACCACTGGACGGACGCCGAGACCGGCGGCAGCCCGCTGCTGATGGTCGGCACCACCGCGGACCGGCGCATCCAGCTGCTGCTCGAGGGCTCGGGCGTCGGGTACAGCACGGAACCCGAGGGTGTCATCTGCCAATGGTGCACCGTCCGGAACGGCGGTTCCGTTCGGAACGGCGGTACCGTTCGTGACGGCGGCGCCGTGCTGGTCCTGGCTGGCACGGACGACGTCGGCCTGATGTACACCCTGCTGGAGATGGCCGAGCGTGTCGACTCCGACGGGCTGGGCGCCCTAAACGAGGCGGAATGCCTGTGCGAGACGCCCGACAACCGGGTCCGCTGTGTCGACCGCTATGTCGTCGGCCACCTGGACGACGAATGGCTCAAGTCCGAAAAATTCTGGCGCTACTACCTGCCCCGGCTGGCAAAGGCCCGTTTCAACCGTTTCTGCCTGATCGTCGGATTCGATACCGCCTATCTGTCGCCTCCATACCCGTTCTATGTCGAGGTTCCGGGGTATGAGCAGATCACCGTCACCGGCCAGTCCCCCGCCGCCCGCGACGAGAACCTGGCGTCGCTGCGGCTGATCGGCCGGCTGTGCCACGAGTACGGCCTCCAGTTCGAATTTGCGACCTGGCAGCAGCGCCCGTGGACCAGCGCGCAGCTCCAGCTCGTGAACGGCCTCGCCGACGACGAGACGGAACTCGCCGAATACTGCTACCGCGGACTGCGTACGCTGATCCGCGCCGTTCCCGAGATGGACATCGTGCAGTTCCGCGTCAACCACGAATCCGGCGTCGGCACGCAGGTGTCGGCCGAGGATTTCTGGAACCATTGCGCCGACGCGGTCGCGGAGATCGCCCGCGAGGACCGTCGCCCGCTCGTCCTGGACCTACGCGCCAAGGGCCTGACCGACGCAATGATCGATTACGCGTTCTCGCAGGGGCTGCATGTCGAAGTCCCGACCAAGTACTGGTGCGAGCACGCCGCGATGCCGCACCACATCACGATCATGCGCAGCGAAGAGCTGGCGAAGCTGGACAACTACAACCACAGCCGCCGGTACTCCTATGCCGACATGCTCCGGAAACCCCGCTATTTCGACGTGATCTACCGCCTCTGGAACTACGGCTCCACCAACCTGTTCCTCTGGGGCGACGCCGACTACGCCCGCCGTTTCTCCCTGAGCTGCTCCCTGTCCGGCTCCGCGGGGCTCGAGATCAACGCGCCGCTCGCGCTCAAGTACGGGCACGAACTGCTCCACAAGGAGCACTGGGACACGTTCGCGGACCCGTCCCTGCGTACGGGCGAGTGGGAGGACGAGCGCTTCTGGATGTGGTACACCGTCTACGGTCGGGTCGGATACTCCGCCGACACCGATCCCGAGGTCTGGATGCGCACGTTCCGCGCCCGTTTCGGCGCCAGGAGCGCGCCGGCGATCGAACGCGGCCTGCGCGCGGCCAGCAAGATCATCCCGTTCATTACGACGATCCACATGCCGGTGCATCCATCGCTCCGGTACTGGACCGAAATGAGCACCGGCTGGGCGCTTTTCAATGAAAACCGCCTGGACGGGCCCAAGGACTACGACTTCCAGCGGGAGATCACGTACGGTTCCACCGAGCCCAGCGACCACGGCCTGTTCTACGGCATCGACGAGTACGCCGCCGACATGGCCGCCGGCCGGTTCCAGGGCAAGTACTCCCCGCTCCAGTCTGCTTCCTATCTGTCGATGTTTGCCGAGGAGGCCGAGCGGAACATCGCCGCGGCGGACGCCATCGGTGAAAACGAGGACAACGCGGAATACCGCGCGATGCGCGCGGACGTGAAGCTGCTGTGCGACATGGCCCGGTATCATGTCAAAAAGATCCACTCGGCTCTGGCCCTGGCGAATTTCCGCACGACCGGCGACGCGACGTGGCTCGCCGACAGCGCCCTGCTGCTCGACGAAGCCGCCGCGCACTGGCGCTCGCTGTCCGAGTACGGCCTGCAGGTCTATCACCGCGACCTGGAATTCAGTTCCGCCGGCACCCTGACACGCCACGGCACCTGGCAGGACCTCACCCGCGAGATCGAGGCCGACCGCCTCACCCTTTCAGGGCTCCTGGAGCAGAACGGAACAACCGTCTCCGTGAAGCCGGCGCACGACTACCGGCCTTCTCCCCTGGCCGCGGACCGGCTCCCGCTTGATTACGACCTGCCCGACTGGCACAGGGCCGGCGTACCGCTGACCATCGAAGTCGACACGGGCGAGATGGCCGGATCCGACGGGGCGCCGTTCGTGCTGCACTACCGCCACACGAACCAGCTCGAGGGCGTGTTCAACGCGGTTGAAATGGACCGGACCGAGACCGGCTGGTCCGCCACGATCCCCGGCGAGTACCTGACGCCGGACTGGGACCTGATGCTCTACATCACCGTCCAGGACGCCGCCGGCTCCTGCCTGATGCTGCCCGGCATCTACCATCCGAAGTATCCGTACCCGTATCACGTTGTCACGATCATCGATTGAACGTAGAATCGTAACCCTACCGATTACACCTTGAAAGGCAGGCACAAACCATGAGCACGAGATTCATCAACGAAGTCCGGCAGACCCCCGTCAACTACACCTGCGACGTCGTCGTCGCCGGCGGCGGCACGGCCGGCGTGGTGGCGGCGCTTTCCGCCGCGCGCAACGGCGCGAAGACCATTCTGGTCGACCGCTACAACTTCCTGGGAGGCACCCTGCTGAACGGCGCCGGCCCGCTGCACAGTTTCTACAATCTATACAAGGCGTTTCCCGGCGCGAAAAAGGTCCAGTGCGTCCGCGGCCTGCCGAGCGAGATCGTCGACCGCCTGGTCCAGGCCGGCGGCTCTCCGGGCCACCTCGAGCAGGAGAAGGGCGGCAATTACGACTCCGTCATCACGATCATCGACTGGGAGATTTTCAAGGAAGTCATTTTCGACATGATGGAAGAGGCCGGGGTCCAGGTTCTGCTGCACACCATGGTCGTCGATGTCATCAAGGAAGGTTCGACCGTCAAGGGCCTCATCATCGAGGGCAAGTCCGGACGCGAGGCCATCGAGGCCAAGGTCGTCATCGACACGACCGGCGACGCGGACGTCTCCGCCTTCGCGGGCGCTCCGTTCGTCAAGAAGCACGAGACGACCAAGGTCGGCATGCCGTTCGGCATGTTCAATGTCGACATGCCTCGACTGGTCGCGTTCCTCGAAGAACACGACATGGTCAACCAGATCATCCATGCAGACAAGGGCAGCGAGACCGACGACATCATCCGGTTGGGTTTCGAGCTCAAGAAAATCCCGATTTTCAAGGAATTCATGGACAAGACCGGCATGTGGGGGCCGCTGGGCATTTCGCGCTACGAGGGCGATTACTCTTATATCAACTCCGCTTCCCTGGCGGCGATCGACGCAACCGACACCGTGACGCTCTCCAAGGCCGAAATCACGCTGCGCAAGCAGGCCATGACCCTCGCCCGGATGCTCAAGGAGCACATCCCCGGGTTCGAGAAGGCTTTCGTCTACTGGACCCCGGTCAGCATCGGCGTCCGCTACACCCGCTGCGTCGAGTGCGGTCACGACATGACGCTGGACGAGATCGTCAACTGCGCGCGCTTCGACGACGAAGTCATGCTGTACGGGTTCCATGACATGGCGCCCCGGGTCATGATCAAGGACGCCGGCTACTACGGCATCCCCTACCGCGCCTTGCTGCCGAACAACGTCGAAGGCCTGCTGGTCGCCGGCCGCATGATCACCAGCGAGTTCCAGGCGCACATGTCGACCCGCAACACCGTCTCCTGCATGGCGCAGGGCGAAGCGGTCGGCGCCGCGGCCGCACTGTCCGCCAGGCAGAATGTCGCCCCGCGCGACCTGGATGTCCAGCTGCTGAGAAAGGCCCTTCGCGACCAAGGCGTTTTCCTGGGCGACTAGTTCCGGGACGCGATATACTCTTCATTCACTTCCGTGACCGCCGACGCCCCCATGAGCAGCCGCATGGGGGCGTCGGCATGTCTGTCCGCTCCTGTCCATCGACATCCACGGACCACCGGATTTCATTATGTGGAATTCGGTTTTACTATCACGTTGCTTCATCTGATTGCGAACCTTTCCGCGCAGGATTCGGACAGTCCCTTCAGAACGCGATATTTCTGCCGTGAGTCCTTGTCTGCAGGGTTTCCATATGTAACGAGCGCGTGCGAATCCCCTCCCTCCTCTCCGGAAGGCTTCCTTGGGGTCCGGATCTGCCTCCGAATCCTGTGCCGCGTGGACTTCATGGACGATCCTTTCACACAGTGGAACCCCCTTTGAAGAGTCCGGCAAAATCATTGACACCTCCGCTTTGTGGTGGTAACATTGCTTCGGGTACAAATCTCCATTCTCATAATGTCGCCATAGCCATATATATGGTGACTTTTTTATGCAAAATTATGAGTAAATATCGATAATGGTTACAGATTTGAAATGATACTTGCGGTGCACACCGGACGCCCGCGGAATCCGACACCACCTGGGAGGAATATCCGATGCCTTCACCCCTGACCGCCCGTCTCAACCGCGCCGCGCCGAACAAGGGCGCCGGCGACCGCGTCAAGCTTTGGAAGCAGATCAAGCGGAACCGATACCGGTATTTGCTGATCCTGCCCGGTTTTCTCTTCTTCCTTGTGTTCAAGTACATTCCGTACAGCGGCCTGCTGATCGCGTTCCAGGACTACAACATCAAAGAGGGGATCTTCGGAAGTAAGTTCGTCGGTCTCGAGCACTTCATGTACCTGATCAAGACCCCCGATTTTGTCCGGATGATCCGCAACACCCTCACGATCAGCCTGCTGAGCATCGTCTTCTACTTCCCGCTGCCGATTATCATCTCCATCATGCTGAGCGAAGTGCGCCATGACCGGTACAAGAAAACCATGCAGTCGATCGTCTACCTCCCGCATTTCCTGTCCTGGGTGGTGGTTTACGCGCTGACGTTCTTCCTGCTGTCGATCGACGTCGGCGTGATCAACAAGATCCTGATGGCGGTCGGGCTGGACAAGATCTCGTTCCTGACGGACAAGACTGCATTCTACATCATCGTCACCGCGCAGACGGTTTGGCGCGAGACCGGCTGGGGCACCATCCTGTTCCTCGCGGCCATCTGCAGCATCAACATGGAACTGTACGAAGCCGCCGCGATCGACGGAGCCGGCCGGTTCAGGCAGATATGGCACATCTCGCTGCCCGGCATCAAGACCACGATCATCACGCTGCTCATCCTTCGCCTCGGGCGCATGGCGGACGTCTCGCTCGAGCAGGTGCTGCTGATCCAGAACCCGTTGATCCGAAAGGTTTCCGAGGTGTTCAGCACCTATGCCTACAACTTCGGCATCCTGAAGGGCCTGACCAGCATCGGCGTCGCGGTCGACATGTTCAAGAGCGTCATCAATGTGGCATTCGTGTTCGCGGCCAACTACATCGTGAAGAAAATGGGAGAGGAAAGCATCCTGTAAAGGGGCTTTCCACTCCCGTCCCATCCTGACTCCCCGAGGTGACCGATATGACATTTACCACCAACAAGCGCATGTCCGTGATGGACTACGGGATCTACGCGATCCTGTTCGTCGTGGCCGCGGCCTGCGTCGTGCCGTTCCTGTACGTCATTTCCGTATCGCTGACAGACCCGGACGTGTACGTCCCCTACCAGCTCGTCTTCATCCCCAAGGTGCTGTCGCTCGATTCCTACAAGTACCTGCTGCGGGCGGATTCGTTCATGAACTCGATGCGGAACTCCGTGTTCATCACGATCGTCGGGACCGCGATCAGCCTGGCCATCACCTTCTCCTTTGCTTTCGGGGTCAGCAAGAAAGGCCTGCCGGGCAAGAAGTTTTTCAACATCTTCATCATCATCACGCTCCTGTTCAACGCGGGCATCATTCCCAACTACATCCTGGTCAAGAACCTGGGGCTGACCAACAGCCTGTGGGCGCTGATCCTGACGATGGCGACCAGCGCCTGGGACGTCATTGTCGTCCGGACGTTCATCTCCGCCATCCCGGCCGAAATGGAAGAGGCCGCGGAAGTGGAGGGGTGCAACGATCTCCAGATCTTCACCAAGATCATCGTCCCGCTCAGCAAGCCCGCCATCGCCTCGTATACCCTGATCTTCGCGGTATTGTACTGGAACGTCTACTTCTACTCGATGCTCTACATCTCGGATCCGCTCAAGTGGACGCTCCAGGTCCTGGTCAAGTCCCTGATCATCGACGCATCCCAGGATGCCGCGGGATCGTTCGGGGACGGCAAGGTCGTGCCGATCGAGACCATCCGGTATGCTGCGGTGGTGCTGTCGATGCTCCCCATCCTGATCGTCTACCCCTTCCTGCAGAAGTACTTCGTTTCGGGCATGACCGTCGGTGCGGTCAAAGGCTGATCCAGCTTCCCCCTCCCTTGTGAGGTCATTCGGCCGCATCTGCGGCCAGGACATAAAGGAACCATTCGAAAGGAGCACCTATGAGAAAGTCAGTTACAAGAAGCCTTGTCCTGATCCTCGCCCTGACGACGATCGTATCGGTCCTCGCGGGCTGCAGCGGCACCACCACCCCCGCTGTCACCACCCCGGCTGCTACGACGGCCCCGGCTGGTACCACCGCCGCGCCGACGACCGCCGCGACCACCGCCATGTCCAAGGAACCGATCGAGTTTTCGATCTTCGCTCCGCTCTTCGTCGAACTTCCCGACGCGGCCAGCGACCCGTACA
The DNA here is from genome assembly GCA_964572095.1 of uncultured Oscillospiraceae bacterium. Taxonomy (GTDB): domain Bacteria; phylum Bacillota; class Clostridia; order Saccharofermentanales; family UBA5734; genus JAAYKS01. The sequence goes on along the minus strand of CAZNGQ010000044.1, from coordinate 192 downwards.
AGAAGCTGACCGAAGCAACCGGCGTGACCTGGAAAGTCACCTGGGTTTCTTCCAGCGACTACACCGCGAAGTTCCAGGCCGCCATGGCCAGCCAGGACCTCCTGGACGTCACGATCCCGACCAACCTGCTCGAGCCCTCTCTCAACCAGGGCATCCAGAACGGGTATTTCGCGGACCTGACCGACATCCTGG
>CAZNGQ010000043.1:0-15335 GCA_964572095.1 uncultured Oscillospiraceae bacterium | reverse complement strand
CCGCGGCGCCCAGGTAACCGACATCGCCATTCTGGTTGTCGCCGCGGACGACGGCGTCATGCCCCAGACCATCGAGGCCATCAACCACGCGCGTGCCGCGAACACCCAGATTGTCGTCGCCATCAACAAGATCGACCTGCCCGGCGCGAACATCGACCGTGTGAAACAGGAACTCGCGACCCGTGAATTGATCCCCGAGGAGTGGGGCGGCACCACGATCATGGTGCCCGTATCCGCCAAGACGGGAGAAGGCATCGAGGACCTGCTGGAAATGCTGCTGCTGACCGCGGACATCCTGGACCTCAAGTCCAGCCCCGACAAGCAGGCGAAAGGCACGATCATCGAGGCGAAGCTCGACAAGGCCCGCGGCCCCGTCGCCACGCTTCTGGTACAGCGCGGCACGCTGCTGACCGGCGACACCATCGTCACCGGTTCGGTCATCGGCCGCGTCCGCGCCATGGCCGACTACAAGGGTTCCGCCATCAAGAAGGCCGGGCCATCGACCCCGGTCGAGATCATCGGCCTTCCGGAAGTGCCCGAGGCCGGCGATGTCTTCTATGCCGTCACGGATGAAAAGGTCGCCCGCACACTGGCCGAGCGCCGGCGTGCCGAGCAGCGTGAGCAGGGCCTTCGCCAGAGTTCCCGGATGTCGCTGGAATCCCTGTATTCCAAGATGTCCGCGGGGGAGGTCAAGGAAATCAACCTGATCGTCAAGGCCGACGTGCAAGGCAGTGTCGAGGCGGTCAAGCAGTCCCTCGAGAAACTCACCACGAGCGAAGTCCGTGTCAATGTCATCCATGGCGCAGTCGGCGCGATCACCGAAGGCGATGTCAGCCTGGCCGAGGTGGCCAACGCCATCATCATCGGGTTCAATGTCCGGCCAGCGGCCAATGTGGCGGATATCGCGGCGGATCACGGCGTCGACCTGCGCATGTACCGGATCATCTACAATGCGATCGAGGACGTGCAGGCCGCGATGAAGGGCATGCTGACGCCCGTTTTCAAGGAAAGCGTCCTGGGCCATGCCGAAGTCCGGCAGGTGTTCCATATCACGGGTTCCGGAACGGTTGCAGGCTGTTACGTGACGGACGGCCGGATCCTGCGATCGGCCGAAGTCCGCATTGTCCGCAACGGCATCGTTGTGCACGAAGGAAAACTGCAATCGCTCAAGCGCTTCAAGGACGATGCCCGCGAAGTCGCGACCGGCTATGAATGCGGCATCGCCATCGAGAAGTTCAATGACATCAAGGAAGCCGATATCATCGAAGCGTTCGAGATGAAAGAAGTCGAGAGGACCTGACCAGATGGAACGATCCGACCGGGTCGGCGATGAGATGCGGACCGTCCTGTCCACGATCATCCGGGAGGATCTGAAAGATCCCCGGATTCCGGACATGGTCTCGGTTGTCGGGGTGCGGGTCACCCGCGACTTGTCGCATGCCTATGCCCATATCAGCATACTTGGCGGTGAAGATGTCAAGGCGGACTGCAAGAAGGCGCTCGAGCGGGCGACCGGATTCGTCCGCCGGGAGATCAGCCGGCGCATGCGCCTGAGATTGACTCCGGAGCTGCATTTTGTGTTTGACAACTCCATCGAGCGCGGATTTGAAATCAGCCGGATCATCGACCGTGTGATCGGAAAGCCGGCTGTTCCCGCCAAACGATCCGACGAGGATGAACCGTCCGAACCAGGATCCGCTGAAACCGAGGATCCCGGTCAATGAGCGGCGAAGCCGTTGCAGCGCCGGAAGATTTTCTCTACGCGATCGCGCGGGCGCTGTATGACACGGCCGCGAACGGAGGTTCCGTCGACATTCTTCCGCACGTCCGTGCAGACGGGGACGCGGTGGGATCGTCGTTGGCCATTGCCCGCGCCGTCGAGCAGATCGGCGGCAGACCCAGGATCCTGGTGGAAGAGCCGCTGGACTGGACGTTGCTGCGGCTTCCCGGCGCGGACCGCATCCTTGTCGGGTTGCCTGCCGGCGCGGAAGGCGAACCTGGGCCGGACGCCGCCGTCATGCTCGACTGCGGCGAAACCTCGCGCCTGTCGGGGCGGGCGACGCTTTTCGAGCGTGCCGGCGTCCAGATCGTGCTGGACCACCATATCAGCAGCCAGCCCTCCAGCGGACTGAGGCTGATCGACCCGTCCGCCGCCGCTGTAGGACAGATCGTCTATCATCTGATCCGGCGGCTGGAGACGGTGGCAGGTGTCCCGATCCTGTCGCATGACCACGCGGTCTGCATCATGGGCGCCATCCTGACGGATACCGGCGGATTCCGCTTTTCCAACACGACACGCGAGACATTCATGGTCGCATCGGCCCTGATGCAGTTCGACGTCGACATCAGCGCCTTGAGTTTCGAACTGCTGGAGACGATGACGCTGGCGAAATACCGGCTGATCGGACGGACCAGCGAGCATGCCGCTTTTTTCCGGGACGGGTCGATCGCGATCCTCGGCGTCAGCCGGCAGATGCTTCTGGACACCGGAGCGGACGAAAACGACACCAATGGTTTGGCCAACATGCTGCGCGCCATCGATTCCGTTCGGGTGGCCTTTGTCTTGAAAGAAGGGGAAAGCGGCTTGGTCCGCGTGAACATCCGCAGCAAGGAAGGCTTCGATGCCGCCAGATTCGCGACCGGATACGGCGGCGGCGGCCATGCCAGGGCTGCGGGCTTCAACCTGGAAAACACCGATCTGGACAGCGCGTCCGCCCTGTTGGCCGTCAAGGCCGGCGAATGGCTGGGCAAGGCATGACGGCGGCGGAAGCCGGCGGCATCATCAATGTGAGAAAACCCGCAGGCATGACATCCTTCGGAGTTGTCGCGCGCGTACGCCGAATGATGGGGCTTCGCCGCGTCGGACACTGTGGTACGCTTGATCCATTTGCCGAGGGGGTCCTCCCGATCCTGCTTGGCCGCGCGACAGGAATGGCCCGTTATATGGATGGATATGGAAAATCCTATCGCGTGACGGTCCGTTTCGGTTCGTTCACCGACACCCAGGACCTCACGGGGAAACCGGTCGGCGGCCGGCAGCCGACCTCCGCGGAACGGGCCGCAATGGAAGCGGAGGGGTTTGCCGGACTGCGCGAAGCGGTCGCTTCCCTTGTCGGCGAGCGGCTCCAGACCCCGCCAATGTACTCCGCGGTCAAGATCGACGGACGCCACCTGTATGAGTATGCGCGGAAGGGAATCGAGGTCGAGCGGGCGGGGAGGCTGGTGCGGATCTACCGGGCCGACCTCCTTGAAATCCGTGCTGACGGGGAGATCCTGGAGGCAACGGTGGATATCGACTGTTCCAAGGGGACCTACATCCGGACGCTCTGTCAGGACCTGGGCGAATCGAGCGGGTTCGGCGCGCATGCGTCCGCGTTGACGCGCACGGCCTGCGGTCCGTTCCGGCTGGATGGAGCGATCTCCCTCGAAGAGCTTGAGCGCGTGGTTTCGGCTCCGGCGGCCGACCGCTGGGCTGCCGTCCGGGAGGCGGGCATCCTGTTCCCCCTGGAGTCTGCGATTCCAGACATGCCGGCGATCCATGCCGGCGCCGGGGCTGCGCTTCATTTCATGCAGGGCCGTCCGGTCGGCGCCGACGAGATCGCCATACCGTTGACCCTGGCAGCGGACGAGCGCGTCGCGTTTTGCGGACCCGCCGGTTTCATCGGCGTCGGCGTGATCCGAACGGATGAAGCCGGACAGACCTGGATTAAAGCGGAAAGGGTGTTTTCAGATCGTGAAGACAATCAATAGCTCGACTGAACGGCCGGATCCCGTCGGACGCGGCGTGGCGATGGGATTCTATGACGGCATGCACCGCGGACACCAGCAGGTCGTTCGCCTGATGTCCTATCTGTCCGCAGAGCGCGGACTGCGCAGCTGTGTCTATACGTTCGATGTCCATCCCTCCACGGTGATCGCCGGCCGGGAAAACCCGGAGGGCTATCTGTGCGATTCCCACGAACGCCTGCGGCTGATCGGGGAATCCGGCGCCGATGAGATCTACCTGCAGCAGTTCGACCACAGTCTGGCCGGCATGTCCGAAGAGGAGTTCCTCGACCGCATCCTGATCGATCTGCTGAACGCGCGCCTGGTCGTCATCGGATATGACTTCCGATTCGGAAAGGGAAGGTCCGGAGATGCCGAAACCCTGCGGAAATGGGCGGCCGCGCACGGAATCGAGGTCGTTGTCGTCGACGCGTTCTCCCTTGGCGGGACGGTCGCTTCCAGCACCCTGATCCGCCGGCTTGTGGCGCAGGGTCGGATGGAAGAGGCTTCCGCGTTCCTCGGCCGCGACTACTCCCTGAACGGGACGGTGTCCCCCGGCCGGCAACTGGGCTCCCGGCTGGGTTTCCCCACCGCGAACATCACGATCGCCGGCGGTAGGGTCGCGCCCGCGTCCGGGGTCTACGCGACACGGACCCGGCTGGACGGCGTCATTTATGAGTCGATCACGAATGTCGGTACACGCCCGACCGTGGACGCCCAAGACACCCGGCTGGTCGTTGAGACTTTCCTGCTGGACACCAGCGGCGATTATTACGGAAAACGGATCGAAGTCGAGTTTCTCGCGAGACTGCGCGAGGAGCGGACATTCGACAGCCTGCTGCAGCTGTCCGCCCAGATCGGGGAGGACATCGCCGCGGCGAGGTCCTGGCACAACGGCAGCGAGCGATTGTGGAAAGCGGCGGTCGTCGATACGATTCCGGTCTATTTCCTGCGTTCATCCCGGTTCAGGACCTCGATCCTCGCTCTGACGTTCCGTGTCCCGATGGATTCACGCAAGGCGACGGCTTACAACCTGCTTCTCCGGATCCTGACCTCCTGCTGCGCCAGGATTCCGTCCCGTCGCGACGTGTCGCTGGAGTTGGACCGGCTGTATGGATCCCGGATCGACGCGACCGTGGACAAGGAGGGCGACATCCTTTGCCTCCATTTCGTCGCGGACGCGGTTACGAGCTGGATCGACGGCACCAACGTGTTCGAGGAGACCTGCCGGCTCTTGATGGATATGCTGACGGAGCCGTTGCTGGACGAGGACGGGCTTTTTCCCGAAACCATAGTCGAAACGGAGCGCGCAAATTATGAGAACGAGCTTCGCGCCCGCTGGAACGACCGGGAAAAATATACGATCGACTTGGGGATCGCCTGGTATCTCGACGGTACGCCACACGGTGTGGACCCGGATGGCGACCCGGTCCTGCTTGGCGGGATCAGCCGCGGCGAGCTGGCGACCCTGTATCGGGAACTGCTGCGTGACGCCGCGCTCACGGTCGTTGCCGGCGGTGACATCGGAATGGCGGAGCGCGAGTGGCTGATGGCATGGCTGTCTCGACTGCCGGCGGGAAGCCGCCCCGAGCCGCCGATTCCCGGCGTGTCGCCGTCCCCCTGCCCCATCCCTGCGGATTGCCGGCGGAAAATCGAACGGCGGCCGATGGAACAGGCGCGTATCCTCGCGGTACTCACCGGCCTGCCCCCGTATTTTTCCGGCGAAGGGATGGCGGTCAACATCCTGAACAGCATGTTTGGCGCGGATACGCACTCCCTCCTGTTCGAGCATGTCCGTGAACGACAGGGCCTGGCCTATAGCGTGTTTTCCTCGGTCCTTCGTTATGTGCGCGGCGTGGTCGTCTATGCGGGCGTCGCGCCGGCGAAAGTGGAGGACTGCCTGGCGACGGTTGCCGAACAGCTCTCCGCGCTGGCGGAGGGCCGGTTCGAGCCGACCCTGTTCGAGCATTCCGTCACAATGGTCCGCAACCACATCCGGACGATCTCCGACAGCCTGGCCGCCATGCTCGGCTTTTATTCGGCCGGCCTGTCGAACGGCAGACAGTTCCATGTGGGCGACGCCTTGCGGCTTCTCGACGATGTGACGGACCGGCAGGTGTGTTCGCTTGCCGGGGCCTTGCGGCTGGCGAGCGTATATGTCGTCATGCCGGAAACCGGCGGGGAGGATGAGAAGGCATGAACAGACCAGGATGGTCGCTGGCGGAAAAGCGGGATCCGCTTTCCGGAGCCATATTGAAAATGTACCGGCACAAGGCCGGATTTCATCTGGACATCCTGCCGCGGCCCGGCTTTGCCCGGCGGTTCGGTTCCATCTGCATCCCCTATGGATCGATTCACGGAGCCTGGCTGTCCAAAGGACGGCGGACGGTCTCCCCGCCCGGAACGGCCCATTATCTCGAGCACTGCGTTTTCAGCAAGGAAGAAGGCGGGGGACTGCTCTCCCGCTTGTCCTCGCTGGGCGCCGACGCCAACGCCTACACTTCACATACCCACACCATGTACCATTTCACGGCGGTCGAACGGTTCGACGAATCCCTTTTTACCTTTTTCGACGCGGTGATGTCCCCCGCCCTGACCGAAGAGCGGATCGAGTCCGAGCGCGGCGTGATCCTGGCCGAGATCGACATGTATCTGGACGACCCCGACAGCCGAGCCTACAACGCCGTGCTGGAAAGCCTGTATGCCGGCCACCCCGTCCGGACGGACATCGCCGGGACGCCTGAAACCGTCCGTGCCATCACCGGCGCGCAGCTCACGGAAATCGCTTCGCGGTTCTACCGTCCCGCCGCGGCGACGGTCACATTGGTTGGAGACATCGACGAAGAGGCCATCCTGGACGGTTTTGACCGGCGGATGGAGACGACGGGGAACGGGCTGCCGTCGTTCGATGTCCTGGACGAGCCGCTGCCGGTCCGGAATGCCGGACAGTCGCTGGCCATGGACGTCGGTACCCCCTCGTTCCTCATCGGGTTCAAGGATTCGCATGTCCTGCCGCGTACACCGATGGAGGGCACGGACCTGGTGGAGCGAAAGCTGTCCGGCCGACTTCTCGCCGAGACGCTGATGGGCCCGTCGTCGTCCCTGTTCAACGACCTGTACGACAAAGGACTGCTCAACGACTCGTTCGGTTTCCAGTATGTCTGTGAACGGGACTTTGCCTACCTGATCGTCGGCGGCGAGTCCGCAAGCCCGGAAGCCTCCGCGGGCGCATTGCTCGAAGGGCTGTCCGCGGCGCTGGCAAGGGGGGCCGACAGCGCCTTGTTCGAAATCCAGAAAAGGGCGGCTGCCGGTGACTTCCTGCGTTCCATGGACCATGTCCGGCAATGCGGGATGGCGGCGGCGCAGGCGGCGCTGAACAGGGTCGACTTGTTTGAATACCCGGCCATTTATGATAGGATAAACGCACAACAATCCGTGGCCGCGATGGGATTCCTATCCGATCCGGAACGGATCGCCATCGTATATATCACACAGAAAACCGGGGAGGAAAGCACATGACGGGCTACGACGTCAGTTTCGAAGGACTTGGAATCACCGGGATCTATATCGAGCCGGTGGCGTTCCGCATTTTCAGCATCGACATTTATTGGTATAGCATCCTGCTGACCTTTGCGGTTTTCTTCTGCATGTTCCTCGCGATGCGCAAATCGAAATACTCCGGCATCCGCCAGGACGACGTCATGGACGTCTTCATCGCGATCGTCGTGTTCATGATCATCGGCGCCCGGCTGTATTTCGTCGCTTTCTCCTGGGACCAGTTCCGCAACGACCTGATGGGAATCTTCTCGACGCGTTCGGGCGGTCTGGCCTTTTACGGCGGCGTGCTGGGCGGCCTGTTCGGGATCTGGCTGGTCTGCCGGATCAAGAAGATCCGCTTCTCCCGCATGACGGATTTCCTGGTCGTCTATGTGCCGCTTGGTCAGGCGATCGGGCGCTGGGGCAATTTCTTCAACCAGGAGGCGTTCGGCACGAACACCACGCTGCCCTGGGGCATGTACAGCGAGCAGACAAACGCCTACCTGTCCAGGCTCAACCTCACAGGGCTGGATCCCGAGAAGCCGGTCCATCCGACGTTTCTGTATGAGTTCATCGGCAACCTGATCATTTTCTATATCCTGAGCCGTGTGCACAAAGAAGCGAAGAAACCGTTCGAGGTCACCGTCTGGTACTTCCTGCTCTATGGCCTCCTGCGTTTCTTTGTCGAGGGGATCCGCACGGACGCGCTGTTCATCGGCGACACGTCGCTCCGGATCTCGCAGGTCCTTTCCGCCTTGATGGTCATAGGGGCGCTTGTCGTTCTGATGCTGTTCTACCGCAAGAGCCGCATGACCTCCTCGTCGATGGCCGGAACCGGTCTTGAGGTGCTGGTCGGCGACGCGGATGACGTCGACAATGCGGATGATGGCGACGAAGGGGAATTCGCTGCCGAAGGGGAAGAAGCCGCGGAAGAGCCTGCACCCGTACCATCGGGCAATCCGGACGGACCCGCTGCCGGCGGTCCGGGAGCCTGATGCCGAAACCCGGCCTGGAAAAACTGCGTCAGGATGATTATTTCCGGGCGCTGGATTACTGGTTGCTGGTTCCGGTTCTCTGTATCACCCTGATCGGACTTTCCGCGCTGAACGACGTCCTGGTCTCGGGGACGACCTATCCCATGAGTTTCTACCGTCAGGTCGGCGCAGTCGTTCTTGGTGTCCTTTGCGCGCTGGTGATCAGTCTCCTCGAGGTTCCGATGCTCAAGGTGCTCGGGATCTCGGTTTATGCCGTCAGCGTTCTTCTCCTGTTTCTCGTGCGATTCACCCCGCTTGGTTTCGACCCGAACGGGTCGGGATCGCAAAGCTGGCTGTCCATGCCCCTCGTCGGCTCGTTCCAGCCGTCTGAGCTGTCCAAGGCCGGGCTCGCCATGATAAGCGCCTATATCCTGGAAGCGATCCGGCTCAAGCGATTCGGCAGGCGGAACGCGCTCAAGGGATTCGCCCTCCTGGCGGGTGCCTGTCTGCCGATCATCGGGTTGGTTGCGCTTCAGCCCGACTTCGGAACGGCCATGGTCATCCTGATCATGCTTGCCGCCATGATATTCGCCTGGGGCGTCCGGATCCGTTATGTGCTGCTCGCCCTGTCCGGAGCCGTTGTCGCCGTTCCGGTCTTTTTCACCACAGTGCTGAAACCATACCAACAGGACCGCATCCTGACGTTTCTTTTTCCGGCTTACGATCCGGATGCCACATTCCATGTCACGCAATCCCGACTGGCGATCCAGGCGGGGGGCATCCTGGGCAATCCGGACGGCCTGACCGTATACGTGCCTGAGCAGGAATCGGACTTTATCTTTACCGCGGTTGCGGAAAAGACCGGTCTTGTGGGGACGGCCGCGCTGTTCCTCCTGGTGTTCTTTTTCATTGCCCGGTGCTTTTACATCGCGTCGAAGGTTCGCCGCCCGTCTTCCTCGCTGATGATCACGGGGCTTGCGTCCGTCCTCGCGTTCCACTATATCGAGAATCTCGGCATGTGTGTCGGGCTCCTGCCGATTACGGGAATCCCCCTCCCATACATGAGTTACGGGGGGACGGCCATGATTGTCAGCTACCTGTCGCTCGGCGTCATGCTGTGCGTTTCCATGGACCGGAGCCTGACCGGAAAAACCTGATGGCGATTTCCTGAATCCACCCGGTTTTGAAGCCCTCGAAAGAGGGCTTTTTTACGTTTCCATTACATATAGGGGCGTTATGAAACAGAGGATTGCATGGTTCGAAATGAACATGTAAAATACACTCATGTGGGGAAAAGTGGAGTAACTATAAATCATTGTGGTTTATCGTGGAGCAGTTAATCTTCCAGGGGAAGGAGGACCGGCATGGCGAAATACACGCACACCATCGATGCGAAAGGCCGTATTTTCCTGCCGTCCAAGCTTCGCGGAGAGCTGGGCTCACCGGTTTTCATCACCCACAGCCTGGATGACGGGTATCTGGCCGGATACGCGGCCAAACCGTTCCAGAGCATCCGTGACCAGATCGCCGGCCTGTCCGGCACGGATCCGCTGGTCCGCGAGATGCGCAGGGAGATCATCGGAGAGGCCATGCCCTGCGATGTGGATTCCCAGGGACGGATCAGCCTGAGCGACGAATTGTGGAGCCACATCGGCGTCCGTCCCGGTGACGAGATCTACATCATTTATATGTTCGATAAACTCGAAATCTGCTCCAAGGCCCATTATGAGCAGAAGCGCCTGGCCGGCGGACCGCCGCTGACCTCGCAGGACCTCACCCGATACGATGTCAAGGGATTGTGATTTCAGCCATCTCCCGGTCATGCTGGATGCGTGCATGGAATTGCTCGCCATCCGACCGGACGGAGTTTACGTGGATTGCACCGCTGGCGGAGGCGGGCACTCCCGCGGCATTCTGGAGCGCCTTGGCCCGCAGGGACGCCTTATCTCGATCGACAAGGATCCCGCCGCTGTCCGCCAGGCTTCGCTTACATTGGACGCAGTCGGCTCTCCTGCCCGGCACGATGTCGTCCAGCTTGACTTTTCCCAGCTTGACGCAGCATTGGACCGCTTTGACATCGATCGCGCGGACGGTATCCTGGCGGACTTGGGAGTGTCGTCGCATCAGCTCGACACCGCGGACAGGGGTTTTGGCTATTCCCAGGACGGCCCCCTCGACATGCGGATGAATCCGGGCGCGCCGATATCGGCCCGCGATGTCGTCAACGGTTATTCCTACGAAGAACTCGTTCGCATTCTGCGCGAATATGGCGAGGAAAGATATGCCGGGCTGATCGCAGGCGCGATCTGCCGCCGCAGAGAAACCAGGCCGTTCACCTCGACCGCCGAACTGGCCGCGGCCGTCGTGGCGGCCATGCCGGCCAAGGCGAGAAACGAGGCCCAGCATCCGGCGCGGAGGACCTTCCAGGCGATTCGGATCGAGGTCAACGGTGAACTGGACGCCTTGAGGCAACTCCTTTCTCTGGCTGTCGGACGGCTGGCGGATCGTGGCCGACTCTGCGTCATTTCGTTCCATTCACTGGAAGACCGGCTGGTGAAAGAGGCGTTCCGGTCCTGGGAGGATCCCTGCACCTGCCCGCGGGATTTTCCCAAATGCATCTGCGGCGCCGTGCCGCTCGGACGGAGCGTCACCCGGAAGCCGATGACCGCGGGGCCGGAAGAAACCACGGTCAATGCCCGGTCCCGCAGCGCGAAGCTGAGAGGGTTTGAGCGAAAAATCTCCTGATTCAGGTACGTTACGCGGAAGAGGTGTGATCGATATGGCAAGAATGCAGGGGAATCTGGCTCTTGACAACAGAGGGGCCGCGCCGGCCCGCAGGCAGCCGCCGGTTCATACCCGTCGTGTCGTCACCCCGCTTTTCCCGGAAAACGGCGATCCAAGGACCCATGTACGCACACGGGCCGTTCGCCGACACGTCTCCCGGAGCCGGATCCGCGCTTGCCTGATCACCCTTCTGGCCGTGGCCGTCTTTTTTGGTGTTTTCTTCATGCTGTTGTATAATCAATCGCGCATCATGGCCGCCCAGTTCCAGAACACGCAGATGGAAGACCAGATCCGGACACTGCAGCAGGACCGGGCGATGCTCGAAGAGGAAATGATGAAAAACCTCGACCTCGGCCGGATCCGCCTCGAGGCGATCGACCGTCTGGGGATGCAGGAAACCGGCAGGAACAAGATCGTTTCCGTAGGCGCGGCTTCTGCCGACCTGGTGATTGTCAACTCTGCCGGCAATGTTCGTTCAAGCCGGGACGAGTCGCTGCGGCTGGAGGCGATCCTGAGCAATCTCGAGGGCTTTTTCAAAAAGCTGAGATGATGCGTTGAATCGGGTAAGGCGGTAAACGATGTGACAGACAAGGACAGAAACCGGGGGAATCGCATGCGCCCGCCTGAAGTCGGAACTCCTGGCCAGGACGGGCGTTCGCGTACATATTCCGCGCGGCCGGCCGGCCGCGGGCGGAACCGTCGCGGCGGGATTGTTTTCATATCCATCCTGTTGTCCATTTTTTCCCTCTATCTCGTCTATGCGGTGTTCGGGCTTCAGGTGACCGACCATGCGGAGTATCTGGAAAAAGCCGCCGAGCTCCACCTGCAGACCGTGACGGACTACCCGGAGCGGGGCAGCCTGTTTGATCGCAACGGAACGCTGCTGGCCAGGACGACCTATGTGAGCACCGTCGGTGTGACGCCCCGCGATGTGCGACCCTGGGACGAAGTCGGGGCTGCGACGGCAGACGAGACCGCGGCGTACGCCGCCGGAATCGCCGCCGCCCTGAACATGGATCCCGCCGAAGTGCTTGCCGTTCTGGAGAAAAAGACCGACGAGGGCGGCAAGGACATCGAATATGCCGTGCTGAAGAAAGACGCAAGCAAAGCGGAAAGCGATGCGCTTGCGAAGTATAAAAAGGACAACAGTCTCGGAGGGATCCGGATCGACATTGAGACACGCCGCTATTACCCGCTCGGCGACCTGGCCCCCCAGGTCATCGGGTTCACCAGCCAGGGCGAGAACACCCTGGTCGGCGTCGCGGGCGTGGAAGCCTACTACAACGAGCAGTTGTCGGGGCAGCCGGGATACCAATACAGTGAAAGGGAAGAAGTCTTTGGCGGGGAACTGCCGTTTTCGGTATCGACCAGCCTTCAGGCGAAGGACGGATACAGTCTGCAGCTCACGCTGGACGCTGAAATCCAGCGGATCACGCAGGAAGCCATCCAGCGTTCCACCGAAGCCAGCCAGCTCCCCGAGGGTGCCGTCGGCATCGTCATGGATCCCTATACGGGCGAGATCCTCGCAATGGCCCAGTATCCTTCGTTCGACCTGAATAACCCGACCGCCTGCCCGCCGGGTTTCGACGCCGCGTCTTGGAATCCGGAAGATGAAGCCAGCATGGCGTATGTCCAGTCCAGCCTGTGGCGCAACCGATCCATTTCCGACTCGTTCGAGGCGGGATCGACGTTCAAGAGCCTGACCACCACGATGGCGTTCGACGAAGGGCTCGCGTACGAACAGGAGCTGTTCAGCGACCAGGAAATCCTGGTCGGAGGCTGGTCGCTGCATTGCTGGTCGCATCCGTCGAACCACGGGATCGAGACGCTTGAAAAAGCCGTCTGGAACTCCTGCAATCCGGTTTTTGTCCAGCTCTCCCAGCGCATCGGGCTGTTGAAGTTCTACCAATACATCCATGCCTTTGGCTTCGGAACCAATACCCGCGTCGACCTGCCGGCGGAAGCGCTCGGCCTCCTCCACGACAACCCGACCGAGATCGACATGTACACGATGTCGTACGGCACGTCCGCGACCGTCACCCCGATCCAGTTGTGCAACGCGTACTGCGCGCTGGCCAATGGCGGGAGGCTCATGCGGCCCACCGTCGTGAAGGCGCTTCTGGACAACGAGGGCCATACGGTCCAGACCATCCAGCCGCAGACAATCCGGCAGGTGATATCGGAAAAGAGCGCTGCCCGGGTGGTCAAGCTGCTCGAAGGCGTGGTCACACACGGCACCGGCAGCACGGGGTATGTCGAAGGCTATACCATCGCCGCGAAAACCGGAACAACGACCCGGAAAACGGATGACCGGAACGTCGCTTCCTATGTCGCCGTCGCGCCTGCGGAGAACCCCGAAATCTGCGTGGCCGTTGTCATGTACGGTTTTGACCAGAATCAGTGGACGTTCGATTGCGGCCGCGCGGCGGGATCCATCATTTCCCAGACACTCGAGTACCGCGGCATCGCCCGGGAATATACCGCGGACGACATCTATCTCCTCAAGCAGACCATCGAGATCCCGGATCTGACCGGCAAGACCTTTGACGAGGCAAGGCAGGTCCTGGGCGCTCTCCAGGTCACTGGAACGGCCGGGAGATCCGATCTGGCCGATACGGACGTCATCCGTTCCCAGGTTCCCGCTCCGGGATCGAAACTCCGGAAAAACGCCAGTGTCGCGCTTTACAAGGAAGAGCAGGCTCCGGACAATCCCGTACCCATACCAGACTTCACCGGGCTGACCGTCAGCGAGGCCGCCCGGTATGCTTCCCAGTGCGGCTTGAACATTCTCATCCAGGGTGACTGCCTGGGGGTGGTCAAGAGCCAGGATCCCATCTCGCCCGCTGCGGTTCCGCCTCCGCCGGACGGATCCCGCTTCATTCAGAAAGGCAGCCAGGTATCGCTTGTCTTCGAGGCACCGTCCGAAGTCGCGACGTTGTCCGGGCAGCCGCAGGGAGGCGGATGATGAGGCTTTCAACCATTCTGGAAGGCATCGAGGTGCTTGGCGGCGCGTTCGACGGCGAAACCGAAATCACCGGCATTGTCTGTGACTCCCGCAAAGTCCGCAGGGGATCCCTGTTTGTTTGTATCGAAGGGTTTTCCACCGACGGCCACCGGTATGCCGCGCAGGCCGCCGGACAAGGCGCGGCCGCCATTCTGGTGCAGAAGGATACGGACACCGGCGGGTGTCCGTGGATCCGGGTCCCCGAAACCCGGAGCGCCCTTGCCCTGGCCAGCCGTCGTTTCTATAACGACCCCTGTGCCCGGGTATCGGTGACCGGCGTGACCGGTACTGCCGGAAAAACCGGAATCTCGTTCCTGTTCCGTTCGCTGATGGAGGCGGACGGCCGCCGGACCGGACTGATCGGGCCTGTGGCCAATATCGTCGGCGGCGAGGCGTCTTTTGCCGTCCGCTCGACGCCGGAATCCAACGATCTGATGGCGCTGCTGGACGAAATGGATTCATCCGGAACAAGGGCGGCTGTGCTGGAAGTCTCCTCCCAGGGGATCCAGCTGGGCCGGATCGACGGCTGCAGGTTCTCAACCGGTGTCTTTTCCAACCTGTACAGTGATTTTGTCGGCATATCGGATCCCCCCGCATTCCGGGAGGCCCTGGATTCCAAGATCCGGTTCGCCCGGCTGTGCCGCACGATCGTCGTCAACCGGGATGCCGAGCATACGCAGGAGTTTCTCTCCCTGCTGGGCCGCCCCGCGCTGACCTATGGACTGGACGGCGCCGCCGACATCCGCGCCACGGACATCCGCGCAGTCCGCCGCGACGGGCGGAACGGGACGCTGTTCACCATGGACAGCCCCTGGTTCACCGGCGAGGTCTTCCTGGGCCTTCCGTGCCGCTATCATGTCTCCAACGCGCTGGCCGCGCTGGCCTGCGCCGCCCTGGAAGGCGTCGATCCGGGCAGGATCCTCGCCGCTCTGGCGGACGCGAAGGTGCCAGGGTGCGTCGAACCCGTTGGCGACACGGCGGACATCGGCGTCTATGTGGACTCGGCTCATACCCCTCAAACACTCGACCGCCTGCTGGCCGCTTTACGGGAGTACACCCCCGGCCGGCTGACCTGCGTGTTCGGATGCAGCGGCAGCACGACGGCGGCGACACGGTCCTGCATGGGGCGTGTCGTGTCGTGCCGTGCGGACCGGGCCGTCATCGTGCCGGACAACCCCTATCTGGAAGTTGTCTCCGTGATCGCCGCGGAGATCGCGGCCGGCTTCGGAACCGGATGTCCGCCGCCGGTGATCTGTCATGACCGTGCCGGC
>CAZNGQ010000042.1:0-15361 GCA_964572095.1 uncultured Oscillospiraceae bacterium | reverse complement strand
CCTGCTGTTGAAAGCGAAATCCCTGTCTATCGACACGCTTACCCCGGAACAGGAACACTATATCCGCAATTGGGAGATCTAGACGGCAATACGGAGGTCCGACTTTGCATTCCACTGAAGCAACGCTGTTCCGTGCCATCTCCATCCTGACTCCCGATTCCCGGAACGGCGTCCGATATCTGGATACCGGATACGTAGCGGTTGCCGGCTCGCGGATCGTCTATGCCGGGACGGACGAGGTTGCGGCGACCGCCGCGTTGGACGGCTGCCCGTTTTCGGTGGTCGAGGGTGCCGAGCGCCTTCTGATGCCGGCCTTTGCCAACGCGCATGGACACACCGCAATGGTCCTGATGCGGAACTCAGCTGACGACCGAAACCTGCATGACTGGCTTTTCCAGATGATCTTTCCGATGGAAAACCGGTTGCGCCGCGAGGATGTCTATCACGGCTCGCTTCTCGGGATCGCGCAGATGATTCGCGGAGGGATCGGCGCGTGCGCCGACATGTATTATTATCCGGAAGCCACGGTCGAGGCCGCCGCGCTGTCCGGCATCCGGATGAACATCAGCTGTGAAGGCAAGGCCGGCGATCCCGCCACCGGCCGGATCCAGACGAGGCCGGACCAGCTGCAATCCTTTCGGAACCTATGCCTTGACGCCGGGCAGGGGAGAATTGTCCCGTCCCTGATGATCCATTCCGTTTATCTATATGAAGAAAGCCTCTATCCCGCCTTGACCGGCATGGCGAAAGATGCCGGCGTTCCGATCCACACCCATCTGGCGGAGACGAACAAGGAAGCCGAAGACTGCCTGGTTAAATACGGCCGCAGTCCGACCGCGCAAATGGAACGTTTCGGCGTCTTCGACGTCCCATGCCTCGCGGCGCACGCCGTGCATCTCGACGACGAAGACCGGTCGATCCTGGCATCCAGACCCGTCACCGTGGCTCATTGTCCTTCCAGCAACATGAAACTGGGCAGCGGCATGGCGGATGTCTCCTCAATGCTGGACCGCGGCATTCCCGTAGCCCTGGGCACGGACGGCGCCGCCAGCAACAACGCACTGGACCTCTTCCGGGAAATGCATCTGGCGGCATTGATGGCGAAGTCCCGCGCCTTTGACGCCTCCGCCATGCCGGCGTCCCAAGTATTCCGGATGGCGACCTTGAACGGGATGCGGGGGCTGGGCTTTCGCGAGTCCGGAATCATCGAGGCCGGTATGAAAGCGGATCTGCAGATCATCCATACCGGAGATGTGTCCCTGTGCCCGCTCGGAGACCCGGTATCCGCGATTGTATATGGCGCCGGGGCGGGCGTTGTCGACTCGCTGATGGTGGACGGCCGGATGCTGATGCGAAAACGGGAACTGCTGACCATCGACGAAGAGCGTGTTCGGTTCGAGGCGAAGCGGTCGGCTTTGCATGTCACGGGGAGATGACGTACCATGAATATCGTCGACCTGATCATCCGAAAACGTGACGGGGGAGCGCTGACCTCCGAGGAAATCCGGTTTTTCGTCCAGGGAGTTTCCGGTGGTTCCCTTCCGGACTACCAGGTATCCGCCATGCTGATGGCGATGTTCCTCCGAGGCCTGGATTCGCCGGAAACGGCGGAACTGACCCTGGCCATGGCGGACAGCGGCGACCGGATCGACCTGTCTTCCATTCCGGGGATCAAGGCGGACAAGCATTCAACCGGGGGTGTTGCGGATACCACTACGTTGATTCTTGTTCCGCTTGTCGCGGCCTGTGGAGTTCCTGTAGTGAAAATGTCCGGTCGCGGCCTTGGCTTCACGGGCGGCACGCTGGATAAACTGGAAAGCATTCCCGGTTTCCGGATCGGGTTGGAGATCGAAGAGGCCATCCGTATCTGCAAGGAGACCGGCGCGGTCATCATGGGACAATCCGCGGATCTCTGCCCGGCGGATCGTAAACTCTATGCGCTGCGCGACGTGACCGGAACGATCGATTCCATCCCCTTGATCGCGGCAAGCATCATGTCGAAAAAAATCGCCGCCGGAGCCGATGCCATCGTTCTTGATGTCAAATGCGGCAACGGCGCCTTCATGAAGTCACTGGCCGATGCCCGGACCCTTTCACGGACCATGGTGGGGATCGGATCCGCGGTCGGCCGCAAAGTCGTCGCCGTGATCACAGGCATGGACCAGCCGCTCGGAAGCCATATCGGGAACACCCTCGAGGTCATCGAAGCGATCGATACGCTCAAAGGCCTCACCACGGGCATGCTGCTGGATGTCACGCTGACGATCGGCTCCCATATGCTGATGCTGGCCGACAAGGCGGAATCCATTGAGCACGGGAGAGCTTTGCTTCAACAAAAGATCCTTACCGGAGAAGGGCTGGACAAGCTGCGCGGCATGATCCGCGCACAGGGGGGCAATCCGGCGGTTTGTGACGACTACAGCCTGTTTCCCCAGGCTGCGGCATCCCGCACGATCCAGGCGGATGTTGACGGTTTTGTGGATTCCATGGACACTGCCGGTCTGGGGCATGCCTTTGTGCGGTTGGGCGGCGGCAGGCTGACCAAGGAACAGCCGATCGATCCCGCCGCCGGAATCATTCTCCATCACAGGATCGGCGACCGGGTCCGACGGGGCGAGCCGCTGGCGGAGGCATATGGCGCAACCGGGCAAGGGATCGACGCCGTCCTGCAGGACATCAGGGGGTGCATCCACCTGTCCCGGAACCAGCCGGCGCCGTCTGAGGGCATCCTGGAAGTCGTCACCGGCATCTGAACCCCAAGCGGATGACAAAAAAAAGTCCGGAACAGCGTTTTCGCTGTCCGGACCGGATTTCATTGGAGCCGATGGAGGGAGTCGGACCCTCGACCTATTCATTACGAGTGAATTGCTCTACCACTGAGCCACATCGGCAGGAATGGGGCATCCGGTGACGATACCGAATGGATTCTATAAGAATATAGGAATTTGCGACCGATATGTCAAGAGCATAGCCCGGACGGACCTTGCCCTTTTGATATACTGTATCCATATCACATGACAAGGCGGACGCTCGATTGTTTCGACGTTTCATACGAAGCTTGTTTGACAGACGGATCCGCATTCGTCTTTATGCGTTGGGGATGGTGATTCCACTGGCGGCATGCGTTGCCTGCCTGCCGGATGACCCTGTTGTTTATCCGACCTCTGCGACCTCAGCCGGGGGAACGGTCCCTGCCGTCACGACGAATGCTTCGGATCCGAACCCCGAATCGGATCCGATCACGATCGCGACCCCCTATTCCGAGGAGGCTTCGGAATATCTCGGAATGCTTTATTATTCCCGCCTTGCCGGTGTATTCCCGGAGAACACGCCCGAGCGGATCGGTGACACGGTGAACCTGGACGAGCTTGCCCAGTTCAGGAACAGCTTTCCGGTCGAGGCCATCCAGACCGAACCCGGCGGCACCGGGGCGGATCGGCTGCGTGCCTGGGCCGCTTCCGGCAGGTTGCCCGATATCTTCATGACCGATGCCGTGGCCAGGGCTGTGAATGATGGCTGGGCGGCCGAAGTCACCGCTTACGCGGACTCGAATCCGCTCCTGTCGCTTTCCAGCCTGTATGCCTCTTTCGTGGAAGGCGCAAAACCCGATGGCCGTCTTTCGGGCATCCCCATGTTTTTCTCCGTTCCCGTGATCAGTTATGACAGTGTCCTGGCAAGGCAGTACGGAATGGACATTCCCACAAGGGAAGGATGGGGTTTTCCTCGTTTTCTCGATGAGACGGTAAAAGTCACAGCCGGTTCGACTGTCGTCTCGCCCGTACCAACCCAGACCGGTACAACGCCCGCCGCGACGGGGAAACCCTCGACGGGCGAGTCCGACGCGGCGCTGCTTTCGGTGATCGGGTTACTGGAGCATCTACCTTGCGGGATGGACTACTCTCTGGGATGGGCGACATGGAGCGGCACCGGGTTCCACTTCGAACAACCGGCCATGCAGGAGGCGGCAAATCAAGTGGAAGCGGCCGCCGCTTCCTGGATTTCCGCCGACCGGATGGCGGATCGGACGTCGACAGCCGCTCGACATGACGGACAGCCGGTATTTTCCGGCGGCTATGTCATGAAAATCGGAGACAGCACGCAGATCGCTGCGGAGCGGGCAAGACTGGGATCAAAACTGGGGCTGGCTCGTCTTCCGTATCTGGGGACGGAACGGATCGGCGCCCATGTCTACTCGCTTTGCGTCAGCCCGGCCGCCGCAAAATCCAAATCGACCGTCGGCTTTGCCGTGTTTGTCGCCCTCGACCCGGATGCGCTCCTTCTGGCCTCCCGTTTTGGTCTTGCCGAAGGGTTTTTGCCGGTGTCCCGAGACAGCACGGTCTGGAACCATCTGGTCAAAGCCCAGTCATCCGGTTCGTTTTTAATGGGGTACAAGGATCTGCTGGAAACATCCTATGTGGACGGCAGTACGTTCGTCCCTGGCTGGGGCGACAAATACGGTGCGGTTTTCCAGTCGATTGAAAAGGATCTGGCCCATGGAATCCTGACCGCCTCCCAGGCTGTGGAACGGCTTGTGTCCGAGTCTTGAGCGATCGTGAGGTCTTGCGTATGAGCGGAAAAGCGGAATGGACCCCCCTGCGGATTGCCGATGCCGGCCGTATGGCGACGAGCGGATTATTCGGTACGGACGAAAAAGACACGCGGGTGATCATCCGGCGTCTGGTCAAGCCGGAAACCCGGCAAACCCATGTGTTTGCCGGCACCTTTGAAGGTGATGAGACGCCCCGGTGCGTCGGTGTCATCACGATTGCGGATCACGACGCGCGGCGCGGAATCGCCCGTATCGATTCCGGAACCGGTCTGGAGGCGATCGATCTGACGGAGTTCATCCGTATCCTTTTCGAGACGGCGTTTTTCAAGATCGGGCTTCATCGGGTGGAACTGCTTGTGGGAAAAACAGACCAAATGATGTCCGAAGCCGCGCTCGCCGCCGGGCTCAGGGAAGAAGCCCTGTTGAAAAACGCGCTGTTCCGCAGCGGCCGGCATCAGGATGCCCGCTCTTTTGTCATGCTTCGGCCGCAGAACGGGAAGGTGGCGTACGGGTTTGTCTCATTCGCCAAAGGGCTTGTGGCGGTCCGGGGAACGGCCGATCTCGTCGACCGTGTGGAGTTCCTTCGTTTCGGCGAAGCGCCGGGTGAGGAGTTCCTGAGCGAGTGCGCGGCATATCGGGGGTATGTCGGAGACGACGGAAGACTCGTCGAACGGCAGGATGGCCAAGTCCCTAAAGACACTACGCCGCTTCCGGCCGAAGTGGCGAAGGCCTGCGCTCAGATCGGCGAATATTTCAACCACCAGAGATCGTCATTCGACCTCCATGTCTCGTTCCCGGCGAAGGCCAGCGAGTTTCAACTCAAGGTGTGGCGGATTCTCGGCGAAATCGCGTACGGACATGTCTGGACCTACGAGGACGTTGCCGCCGAGCTGGTCGCCGGGCCGCGTGAAGACGCCCGGAAAATGTCACGGGCCGTTGGCACCGCCTGTGCAACGAATCCCGTCCCCCTGATCGTTCCGTGTCACCGCGTGATCGGCAAGGATGGCAAATTGACCGGCTTTTCCGGCGGTGTCGACATCAAGGAATTCCTGCTGGCGCATGAATGGATTGCGGCGGCTCCGGCATCCAACGAGGAGGGCAGGGCATGACAACGGGAGACATACGGCTTGATCCGGCGGCGCTTCTGGCTCCGGTACCGGTCGCGATGGTGTCCTGCAGGGATACGGAGGATGGAAGCAAGGCCAACATCATCACATTGGCCTGGATCGGCGTCGCTTGCTCCGATCCCCCGACCCTGAGCGCCGCAATCAGCCCGAAACGCCACTCCTATGACATCATCCGCCGTTCGGGGGAGTTCGTGGTCAATCTGGTCGATGCCGGTCTCGCTGAATGCTGCGACTTTTGCGGCGTGCGTTCCGGCAGGGACGTGGACAAATTTGCGGCCTGCGGACTGGACGCCATTCCGGCGGAAGGGATGGACTACGCCCCGGCGATCGCCCAGAGCCCGCTGTCGTTGTCCTGCAAGGTCACGCAGATCATCACGATCGGTTCGCACGACCTGTTTCTCGGACAGGTCACGGGGGTACGCGCCGCATCCGGGCTCATGGACGGAGACGGACGGCTGTGCATCGACAAGGCCGGCCTGATCGCGTTCAATCATGGCGAGTACTTCTCCCTTGGCAAACGCCTCGGATTCTTCGGTTACTCGGTCGCTCGCCCCAAGGTCCTGGCGCGGCGCATGCCGGAGATCCGGAAAACGAAACATTTCGAGTAGACGATCTCCCAGATTACAAAACAAAAACATATGTTCTCCATGCATTGACAAGCCTTGCCAGGCGTCGTATGCTTGTTTCACGAGAAAGAACATACGTTCGTACGGGATGGGAGTGTCATATATGCCGGAGCTCAACCTGTTTCTCTTCCTTTCATTAACCTTGGCCGGTTTCGTTGTTTATTATCTCTATCATCTGGACTTTTCCGACGATGGGGCCGGACACGACCCGGCGTCTCATCGTTCTGATAGGGTTTTTATCGGGGCAGAATCCCGTCCCGTCCGTACCGTTCAAACCAAGCGGAAAACGGACGCCATGCATCCTGCAGCTTTTTTCGACCTGTCGGAACGGCTTGATGCGGGGGAGTCCGCGACGACCGGGATCATGACCGATTTCATGGTTGTTAAGCCGGATCGGGCTGACGATTCTGTGTCGTGTGGCGAGGTGCGATGCGCTTAGGATGACATTTCCCCGACTTCACACCCGGGTTGCCGCTCTTGACAAGTCAGGGCGGCATTCCTATAATACCTCCTGTGTCAAAAGCGGCTATGCTATATGGTGGGATTAGCTCAGTTGGTTAGAGCGCCAGATTGTGGCTCTGGAGGTCGTGGGTTCGATCCCCATATCTCACCCCAATATTTCTTTCGAAACTGCCAGTCACAAAGCCGCCGAAGATCGCCGTGTTCCTGCAGGGGCGGCCAGCCCGGACCTCACAACCCGATGGGGTGTCGCCAAGCGGTAAGGCACGGGACTTTGACTCCCGCACTCGTAGGTTCAAATCCTGCCACCCCAGCCACGATCCACTAGCTCAGTTGGTAGAGCACTTGACTTTTAATCAAGGGGTCCGGAGTTCGAGCCTCCGGTGGATCACCAGACAAAGAGCCCATCAGCAACAGGCTGACGGGCTCTTTCTGTTGTATGACCTGATAGCCGAGATCAAATGGATGCCGGAGCGGCCGGGAGAAGTACAAGGGCGTGTTTCTTGACAATGGACAACAGGATAAGTAGGCTGATTAATGTCATGAAAGACAATTTCAAAAACCGAAAACGACAAGTATGGAGGGCATGGATTTTGCAGAAGCTAAGTTCGAAGCAACGGGTATTGCTGGCCGTATCCCATCAGGACACGGACCGTGTTCCAGTCGATTATTTTGTCCGGCGGGATGTCACGCACCGGTTGATGAAATATCTGTCCATCGAAACCGTCGAGGAATTGTATATAAGGTTGGGAATCGATTTCAGGAAGATCCCCCTCAAGGAAACCATTCCCGCGTTCGAGAAGAGTGCCAACGGTATTTTGGGCGGCTCATCGGAAAAAAGCGGCGAGAAATACATCATGCATGAGGACGGAACCTATGAGGATGCCTGGGGCGTCGTTTTCCGCCAGGGCAAGGACGGCTTGTATGACCAGTGGATCAGCGGTCCCTTTGCCGAGACCGATGATCTGGATTCATACGACTGGCCGGATATGGACATTTTCGAGTCCGTGGAAGACCTGAAGAAAAAAGTCGATGCGTATGAGAACAAGTATGCCCTGTTAGGGCGGCTGAACCTGCCGTTCAAGGTCGCTTGGTTCATGCGCGGACTTGAGAATTTCATGTGCGACATGATGGTCGATCCGGACTTCGCGAAAGCCCTGCTGGAAAAAGTGGCTTCCTATGAAATCGAAAAAGGGAAGCATCTGATCGAGGCCGGAGTTGATATCATCGGAATCTATGGCGATATCGCGATGCAGGACCGCATGCTGGTCAATCCGACCGCCTGGCGGCAAATCGAGAAACCAATCCTGGCCGGCATGGTCAAACGGTTCAAGGAAATGAATCCGGACCTCCTCCTGTTTTATCACAGCGATGGAGACCTGTCCGAGGTCATGCCCGACCTGATTGAAATCGGGATGGACATCATCAACCCGATCCAGCCGGAATGCATGGATGTCGCAAAAGTCAAACAGATGTACGGCGACAAGATCACCATGCATGGAACGGTCTCCATTCAGCGTACCCTGCCCAAAGGTTCCGTCGAGGATGTGCGCAACGAAATCAGGGACCGGATCGAGACGTGCGGCAAGAACGGCGGGCTGGTGATATGCCCGGCCAACCATGTCCAGAACGATACGCCGCTGGAGAATCTTCTCGAGGTTTATCGCGCTGCCGGTTCGTATTCGGCCGGGTAAGGGAGAATGCCATCGTGATGGGTTCAAATGGATCAAAAAGCCAATTTATCCCCGACAAGGATGCCATGGACAGGCTGGATGTCGCTGACGCCCGCCTGCGGTTGGCCGCTTTGCGAGAAGACGAGATTCCGCTTTTGCTGCCGCTTTTCAACGAGCCGGAAGCAGCCGGCTTCTACGTTCCCGCCATGATCCGGCCATACAGCCTTGAACAGCTTCGGGGTCTGCTAGCGGACTGGAACGACCGGAGCGAGTCCTATGTGTTCGCGATCCGGGACGGGGAAGAACTGGTCGGCATCGCAAACATCGACGGCTTCAGTTGGGCCAATTCACATGCGGAAATCGGCATCGCGCTCATCGCCCCCCGTTACCGCGGACAGGGTTATGCTTCGTCGGCCATTCGGCTGCTGCTGGACTACCTTTTCCATGTTGTCGGGCTTCGGAGGGTCTATTGCAGGATCATGCAGGGGAACGAGTCCTCCATGAAGCTGTTTCTCAAAGCCGGATTCCGGGAGGAGGGGATCCTGCGCTCCCATATCCGGCGAAACGGAGGGTACATCGATATGCACTTCTTCGGCTTGCTGGCCGAAGAGTGGCGGGGCAATCCGGCTCCGTGACGGAAGCTTGCCGCAGGCTTTCCCGCATGATATCATGATTCCCGTTTCATCTTATTCCCAGACGATGCTCACCATGATAGGAGGCTTTCCCATGTCACAGACACCGTTGAAAGGCAACTTGATTTTTGGTCAGTCCGGTGGACCGACTTCCGTCATCAACGCCAGCGCAGCCGGCGTTTTCATCGAGGCTCTTGGCCATGGAGACGTCATCGAGCATGTCTATGGCGCAGCGCATGGCATCGTCGGCATTCTCGACGAGAAGTTTTATGACATCTCCAAAGAAGACGCGGAGCAGCTCGAACTGTTGAAAACCACTCCGTCCTCTTCGCTCGGTTCCTGCCGGTACAAGCTGGCGGATCCCGACAAGGACGACAAAGACTACAAGCGCATTCTGGAAGTCTTCAAAAAGCACAATATCCGCTATTTCCTCTATAATGGCGGAAACGACTCGATGGATACCTGCAACAAGATCTCCAAGTTTCTCCAGAAGGCGAATTACGATTGCCGCGTCATGGGCGTCCCCAAGACGATCGACAACGACCTGTGGGGAACGGACCACTGCCCGGGATTCGCGTCTGCGGCCAAATACATCGCGACGACCGTCATGGAAGTCTACGAGGATGCCCGCGTCTACGATATCGGCATGGTCTGCGTCATCGAGATCATGGGCAGGCATGCCGGCTGGCTGACCGCCGCCGCCGCCCTGGCCGGCTACAAAGGGCATGGACCGGACCTCATCTACCTGCCTGAAGTGGATTTTGACCTGGACAAGATGCTGGTCGACGTCAAACGGATTTATGAGAAGGAAAAGAACGTCATCATCGCCGTTTCGGAAGGCGTGCAGACCAAGGACGGCAAGTTCATCCCCGAGCTGGTCGGCGAAGTGTCGGTCGACGCATTCGGGCACAAGCAGCTGGGCGGAACCGCATCGGTACTGGCCAACTACATCAAAGGCCAACTGGGCTGCAAGGTCCGCGGCATCGAGCTCTCGCTCATGCAGCGCTGCGCCTCCCACCTGGCGTCCAAGACGGATGTCGATGAAGCGGTGCTGGCCGGAAAGACCGCCGTTCGCAGTGCAATCGACGGCATGTCCGGATACATGGTCGCTTTTGCGCGGCCGGAGAATGGCCCCTATGCCTGCGAGATCAAGATGATTCCGCTGAGCGAAGTCGCCAACGCCGAGAAAAAAGTACCCCTCGAGTGGATCAACGCGGAAGGCAACAATGTCAATGACAAGTTCATCGAATACGCGCTGCCGTTGATCGCCGGCGAGTCCTGTCCGCCAATGGTCGACGGATTGCCTCTGTTCGCTTCCCTGCGCAAGATCCAGGCGTAGAGAGCGGCAGCCCGAACATCAAAAAATAGGCCCGATGGAACCAAACGGTTTCATCGGGCCTTTGCCATACCCTGACCTGGCTTATTTACGATGACGAAGCCCGAGAGGAAGGTCGAGCAGGTAATAGCGGAGGTGTCCACGGTGGTCCCGGTAGGCGCGCGTCACCTCCGTCAGGATGCCGTATGCATGCAGCAGGTCCTCGCGGGTCGGTTCGGCGCCGCCGTAGACGACTGCGACATGCCGGTCGGCAAGCCAACGCAGGCCGCTGCCGATCGCCGAAGCGGACAAGCCGCCATTCTCATCCGTCAGACGGTCGACATAGCCGTACGAAGTGTCCGACGGTTCCGAGGGGTATCCGATGATTGAAAGCATCCCCGTCACCGTGTTCCAGTAAGCTTCCATCACGGAGGCTCCGCTGCCGAGCCGGCTTGTCGCGCGATCGACATCGAACCAGTGAAGACGCCTGCGGTACAACAGAACGATGGCCGCCGCGATCGCGGCTGAGAAAACAAGGATCAGTGCCAGGCGCATCGTCGCCGTATCGAAGAAGGCATCGCCTGCGGACGGGACCCGTGTCGGCATGGGGGACGTCTCGACTGGTGTCTCGGTGATCGGATCCGGACCCGGCGTCACATCATCCTCCGGAGGCGGAGTGACTTCGCTGCCGCTGCCGCTTCTGGTCGCGTCGATCGGAATCCAGCCCGCTCCCTGGATATAGATCTCGGACCAGGCATGTGCGTCCTTGCCGGTGATGCGGAACTCCAGGAGCCCGTTCCCGAGCTCGCGCGTGGCGGTATCCGACACATCCATGGAGAAACCCTCGACATATCGCGCGGGAATGCCCGCACAGCGCGCGAGTACCGTCATGGCCGACGCATAATACGTACAGTACCCTTCTTTGGTTTCCAGAAACCATTCGACAAAATCCCTGTCTTTCGGAACTTCCGTCACAGTCAGGGAATACACGAAACCGATCTGGAAAAAGGCACGGATGGCCTGCGCTTTATCATAGGGATCGTCAATCCCGGCGGTGATGGCCGCGGCCGTTTCCCGCACGCTGTCCGGCAGGCTGGCCGGCAGTTCCAGGCACGCCTGCCAATAATCCGCATCCATCCCTGCCGGCACCGCGTCGGGCTGATCCGCATTCCCTTCGCGATATTCGGCATTCACGGTGGAAACGAATGCACCGAAATTCGGATCGCCGGTACGTAAAACGCGTGAGTCCACACGGTATGTATCCCTGACACGAAGCGAGCGCTGTACAAAAAGCTCGCCGGCATCGTTGAAATAGGGGTAGAGGCTGGTTCCGCCGTCGGCGTCCAGCGCCAGGACACGCCCAGGTGTGAACATCACGCTGCCGGTATTGGTCAGCATCCGTATACCGAACGTGAGCGTGTCATGGAATCGGCCTTCGGTTTGATCCGCGGGCCATTTTCCCGCGTCCGGGAGATCCAGATTGAATGCAAAATCCTGTGCTTCCTGCTGGATGGAAAACAAACCGTCCAGACGATGTTCGTCGGCGCCTGCATTCTTGATCCACCGGTCCCCGATATAAGTGTCAAGAATGGTGCCCCGGAGAAGCGCGGGCTTGCTGGCCGTCACCGACAGGACCGGCTGGGATGAAGGCGAAATGGTTCCTCCCAGGCGGCCGTCGTCGGGATAGTATCCGAACTGGCTGATGCTGAAAGCTTCGCGGGCAACCGAACGTCTTCCAAAATCGAAATTCAGGAAATCCGTGAAATCGTCGACCAGTCCGATGACCGTGACCGAACGCAGTCGGGATGTGTCTTTTGGCAAAGCCAGGAGAGGCAACAGCGCAATCGCAAAAACCAATGGGAAAGCCGTCAGCGCCAGTACGGACCGGGGAAGCGCCGGCGCGGCGATCTTGCCTTGATCGCGGCCGCGGACGGAGTTCTGGACCGACAACAGGTACAGGCACGAGAGGATGGGCACGGTATAGGCCAAAAGACGGGGTTCGCCAAAAAAGTAGGCGTGCCCGGCGACTGCGAGAAAGATGCCGAAAGCGGGAAGCGGCAACCGGAACCGCAACGCCGTCAACCAGGCTCCGATTGACATCGCCCCGCAGACGGCGATCTGGAATGGTTCCGCATAATCCGCATTCATCGACTGCCATCCGGTGATGTGCCAGCCGACCCAGTTGGCAAACTCCGCAACCGGTCCAAGAACCTCCTGTATCGGTTTCCGGAATGCAAACAGGGAAATGGACAGGACCGCAAGAGTGCCCAGCACGCACCAACGGTTCCAGAACAGCAGGGACATCGCCAGCAGACCGATACCGGAGTACAGCACAGTCTCAACCCACGGCATGCCGTGCGCCGAGGTGTCCAGGAACAGGAGAGCCAGGGAGGCGGAAAAAAACCAGGCGATCAGGAACCTCGCGCCAACATCTGCCGCTTTGTGTCCGCTCGCCGGGCTCATGACGGATCACCCGACGCGGCGGCCATTCCGCCGCCGGCTCCGACGAGCGACAATCCCTGGTCGGGATCCGCCACCATGCACCGAATGCCGGATTGGCTGAGCCGATGGGAACGGTCGACGGACAGCGGGCGTGAAACGGCATGCGGAACCGTGATCACCAGCGTGATGGAGATCCCCTCGTCCGCAAGCGCCGTGAGGCTTGCGAGCAAATCGTCGTCGGGAAAACCGCCGATCACGATCATCCGTCCGCCCCTGTTCAGCATCGGTGCTTCGAATTCGATGATTTCGTCCGCGCTGTGTGTGCCCGCCAGCGGCATGGATGAAAGGAAGGTATAGAAACGGGGAATGTCCGCCGAATCCACACCGCGCAGGTGGACAATGTCATCCGTCTGGGTGGTCAGGCGAAGCGGATGCCCGAACTCCAGCAGTTCGGCGCTGATCGAGTAGGCGGATTCGATCAGCGCGTCTTCGTATTTCATCCGGTCGCGCAATGTCCCATCCCAGGGGCGCGCATCCAGAATGATGGAAATCTCGTCCCGGGTCGTGCTGTCGAACTCCTTGATCATCAAGGCGCCCATCCGGGCTGTCAGTTTCCAGTGGACTCTCTTCAACGCGTCACCGTCCTGCCAGTCCCGAATTTCATGGATGGAGGACAGGTCCTCGGAATAATCGCGCTTGGGCGCGGTCTTTTCCTCCAGAACCGCCTGACTGTCCGCCGATTCCGGAACCGTTACGCGGCGGGGCCAGACGGTCATGCCGAGGATCGGCCCTCCCCGGGCTCGCGGCTGCAAGCTAAGGAAACCGAGAGGGTCATGCAGTGTCATGCCGGCAACCCCGACATCATAGGAACCCTTATAAAGACAGGACATGTCGATGGAAATCGTCCGATGGCCAAACGGCGGCATGGACAGGGACAGGCTCGGCTCGACGCCGAGAAAGACGGCGTCGATGGTCTTGCAAGAAAGCGCCATCCAGAGAACCGGAAAAGGGGAGCGGTTGCGGACCGTCAGTGTCAGGCAGGCTTTCTGCCCCTTGATCGGGTTGCCGTCATCCACCCTGGCGCTGACTGTCATCATGGATGCGGTGACCATATGCCAGAGTCCCGCGCCGCACAGCAAGGCAAGACAGCAGAATGCGCCCCAGGACAGCATCCGGTCACCGGTATACAGCATGCCGAGCGTCAGGAGCAGAAAAAGCGCAGCGACGATGCGGAATCTTCCGCCCGCGCTTTTACGACGGGTTTTCATATCGCCCGCGGTACAGTCACCAGGGAGAGAACCGCCTGGATGACATCGCGCGCAGTACGCTTTTTCAGCCGGGCTTCGGGTTTGAGCAGAAGCCGGTGGGAAAAGACGGGGTGGATCATACGCTGCACATCGTCCGGTATGACATAGTCCCGGTTCTCGAGAAGCGCCCAGGCTTTGGAGGCCAGCATCAGCGCGAGGGCGCCGCGCGGACTGATGCCCAGCGTGACGTCCGCGTGCGTACGCGTGGAGGCGGCCAGCAAGGCGATGTACTCCCGCACCGGTTCGGAACAGCGTATGTTGTCGACCTGGAGCTGCATCTGCAGGACGACACCCGCATCGGCGACCGGTTCCAGCCGGTCCAGGGGCGAAACGCCGTTGAACCGCTCCAGGATGGCCATCTCCTGCGCGAGGCTGGGATAGCCCAGGGCGATCCGCATGAGAAAACGGTCGAGCTGCGCTTCCGGCAGCGGGTAGGTGCCAACGTATTCGACAGGATTCTGGGTGGCCAGTACCATGAACGGCCGAGGCAGGGGATAGGAGTGTCCGTCCACCGTCACCTGGTTCTCCTGCATGGCCTCCAGAAGACTGGATTGGGTCTTGGGTGAAGTGCGGTTGATTTCGTCCGCCAGCACGATCTGGCTCATGATCGCGCCGGGGCGGAAGACGAGATCGCCTCCGCCGGCCGATGGCACCGAGTATCCGGTGATGTCGGAAGGCATGATGTCCGGCGTGAATTGGATTCTCCGGAACGTGCAGCCCAGCGAGCGGGCCAGCGCGGTGACCAGCGTGGTCTTGCCGATGCCGGGCACATCCTCGAGCAGGACATGTCCGCGGCACAGAAGGGCGGCCAGTATGAGGTTGACGGCGAATTCCTTGCCGATGACCACGCGGCTGATATTCTGGCGGATCGCGGCGATCGTGTCCTGCTCTTTCATGATAACCCCCCTTGTAATTCCAAGGAATAATAAGAACAGTTTACCATACCTCTTCTCTTTGTCGCGTCTGGACAAGCCTCGTTTCATGCGGTAGAATGTCTAGGCGTCGGTCGACATCCCGTTGACGCGGGTGTAGTTCAATGGCAGAACTTCAGCCTTCCAAGCTGATCGCGTGGGTTCGATTCCCATCACCCGCTCCACATCGGACAGGCGGTTTCCGTCGAGGAAACCGCCTGTTTGAACAAAGACAGCCGGCCGGACATACGGGCCTATAGCTCAGGTGGATAGAGCAACAGCCTTCTAAGCTGTGGGTCGCAGGTTCGAGTCCTGCTAGG
>CAZNGQ010000041.1:12105-15407 GCA_964572095.1 uncultured Oscillospiraceae bacterium | reverse complement strand
TGCCTCCCGGCGCGAACTGCGTCGCCCTGCTTCGCTACTGACGCCGGTCCGTCACCGGTTTTCGAAAGGCACGGCCAGACGGCCCGCCCCTTCCGATATCTCCATGCCGACCTGCGCGCTGCGGTCCTCGAACAGGACCGCCCCGTGACGGTCGGTCAGCCTGACCGAGACCTCAGCCGACAGCGTCTCCTCGATGGTCCGCGTCATGACGCCGTTTTTGGGCGCGCGGAGCAATCCGCCCGGCGAAAAACGGGCGTCCATTTCCAGCAGATGCGACGGGTGGCGGATCCGTGCCTCCACCTGGTCCCTGCCGATCGCCAGCCGTTCGATTTTCGCCCGGTTGTAGGTCGCGAGACGATGGAACGAGCCGGCGGTCCGGAGGAACGCGATCTGGCCGGTAAACTGCCGCCCCAGCCAGGGAATCCGGGCCACGGAAAACATGAAGGACGCCCGCGGGTCCGAAAAGTGGTTGGCCTGCAGCCAGATCCAGTCTTCGGGGAACGACCGTCCCCAATCCTTTTCGACATACCCTTCGCCATCGTCGAAATCGAACCGCTCGCCGTCGAACTCCAGCTGTCCGCGCAGGCGCTGCCGGAGGTTGACGATGCCATGGCGGCATTCCATGAACGGCACATACGTGAACGGGCCCATGATGCCGCGGTGAAAAAGGGTCTTGGGGTACGGTTCGATGTCCCAGAACGACACTTCGCCGCGCAGAACGTGCCCGTCGCCGTCATGGTCGACCTCCAGTCCCCCGTTGTGGAACCGGCTGGATCCGATGCGGACGTCAAACCGGTCGCGCTCCGGACGGAACGCCTCGAGCGGGTAACGCAGGTAGGCGACCCGGTTCCGGCGCGAGTCGATCGCCTGGATAAAGGCATGCGCGTCCTGCGGCCCGTCGCCCAGCGCGATCCCGGGAATCAGCGCCAGCACGTGCGAACGGTCCCGGCTGATCAGCTTGAAATACCAGCCTTCGAAATAGGCCCGGCGCTTTCGCGCGCCTTGAAAAACCTCGGGGTGCAGGAGATGTGCCATGGTTTCCCTTTCACCGTCCGGCGGAATGCGGCGGGCCGAAGCTGTTTCGACACTAGCCGCAGGGGGCTTGTTCTTCTACAATACAGATAGGCGGCGTCCGCAACAAGTACACCAGGATACACAAGGAGGCGCACATGCGTGAATTTGACCTGACCATCGTCGGCAGCGGCATCGGGCTTTCCCTGGCGGAAGCCGCATTGCGCAAGGGCCTTTCCTGTGCGTTGGTCGAGGAGGGGAAATTCGGCGGCACCTGCCTGACCCGCGGCTGCATCCCGTCCAAGATCCTGGTCCATCCGGCCGACATGATCCGGGAAGCCGCGCACGCCAGGGCGATCGGGCTGGATTTCCAGCTCGCCGGGCTCGACTGGTCGACGATCGCGCGGCGCATGTGGGAAAAAATAGACGAGTCCAAACTCATCGAGCAAAGCGTCGACGCGCTCCGCAGCCTGACGGTCTACAAGGGTACCGGAACGTTCACCGCGCCGTTCACGATGCATGTGTCGGGAAAGGCCGGGGAGGACCTCGGGGAATTCCGCTCCAAACGATTCATCCTGGCTCCGGGAGCCCGCTCGTTCGTTCCGCCGGTCGAGGGTCTGGAGCATGCCGGCTATATTGTATCCGAGACGTTTTTCGGGGACCGGTTCCCGGAAAAGCCCTGGAAAAGTCTGGTGATACTCGGCGGCGGGGCGATCGGAACCGAATTCGCCCATATTTTCTCCTCGTTCGGCACCCGGGTCACGGTTGTCGAGATGCTGCCCCGGCTGGTCGTGACCGAAGAGGAAGACATCAGCAGGCAACTGGAGAAGGAATTCCGGAAAAACGGCATCGAGGTGCTGACCGGTCACCGGGCGGTATCCGCCAGACGCGTCGCCGGTGGCAAGGTCCTGACCGTCCGCGACGAGGCGACGGGAGAGACCCGGGAAATCAAGGCCGAAGAAATCTTCGTCGCCGCAGGCGTGCGTTCCAATGCCGACCGCCTCGCGGTCGGACTCACGGACGTGGCCGTCGACAAGCGCGGATGGATCGTCACGGACGAGTTCCTGCAGACCAGCGTGCCCGGCATCTGGGCGCTGGGCGACATCAACGGCAAGTTCCAGTTCCGCCACAAGGCGAATTACGAGGGCGACATCCTCGCCCGGAACCTGTTTGGATCCGCGGACGAGACGGAACGCGTCCGCGTGAACTATTCCGCGGTTCCCTGGGCGATCTTCACCTGTCCCCAGATCGCCCATGTCGGTCTGACCGAAGAGCAGGCGGCGGCCCGGGGCGGTCGTTTCCTGGTCGGGACCAACCACTATTCGTCTGTAGCCATGGGGTTCGCCATGGGGTATGAACCGGACGACGAGGATGACGGATGGGTCAAGCTGGTCGCCGACGAGCACATGCGCATCCTGGGGGTCCACATCATCGGGCCCCATGCCGCGATGCTGATCCAATCCTTTGTGTACCTGATGAACGCCGGGTTCTCCTGCACCCTGCCGCCGCCGGAAGAGCGGGGCAAGGCTTCGGCCCGGCGCGCGCTGGCCGCCTCCGTGCACCGCTGCCTCGAGGCCGGGACGATCGACCCGGTCTACGAATCCATGGTGATCCACCCCTCGCTGAGCGAGGTCGCGGCCTGGGTCATCGGCGGGCTGAAGTTCCGGGAGTAGCCAGGAACTGGGGGGCGTCATCTCTGCCAACCGCTTGTTTCAGGAGTGAACCATATGGTATAGTCGACCGGTTGGCTTTCGTATCGGCCGGGCGGGAGATTCCATGGAAAAAACCCTGAAACGCAGTCATTGGGACCGATTCAAAGAAATCTTCCTGGGAGACCGGGTGTTTTACCGTATTGTCCTGACGCTCGTCCTGCCGATCATGGTGCAGAACACGATCTCGAATTTCGTGAACCTGCTGGACAACGTGATGGTCGGATCGCTCGGCACCGCGCAGCTGACCGGCGTCGCCATCGCCAACCAGCTGGTCTTTGTCTTCAACCTCACGGTTTTCGGCGCCATCTCCGGCGCCGGGATCTACGGCGCGCAGTTCGTCGGCGCGTCCGACTGGGAGGGGCTGAGGCAGTCATTCCGGTTCAAGATCCTGGTCTCTCTCGGGATCACCGCCGTCGCCGTGTCGATCATGAGCTTCGCGGCCGGTCCCCTCCTCTCCCTTTACCTGACGGGGGAAGGTGACGCCGCGGAAGCGGAGGCGATGCTGCGCTACGGCAGGCAGTACCTGGGCGTGATGGTCTGGGGCCTGCTGCCGTTCGCCCTCACGCAATCCTACAGCGG
>CAZNGQ010000041.1:0-12005 GCA_964572095.1 uncultured Oscillospiraceae bacterium | reverse complement strand
CTCGGGATGACCACCCTGATGCAGATCTTCTCGACGCGCGGCCTGATCGTCGTGGCGGGCATGAACATTGCCAGCACGATCGCCAACATGTTCAACGTGTTCCTGCTGTCGATGGGCACGGCTGTCGCGGTCCTGGTCGGGCAGTCGCTCGGCGCGGACGACATCGCGCTGGCCAAGAAGCAGGTGTGGAAGATCATCTTTTTCGACGTCTCGGTCTGCATCGTGCTCGCTTCCGCCCTGGCCGTAGGCGCTAAGTACATCCCGGACATCTACAACACCGAGCCCGAGGTGCGCCGCCTGGCCACCGTCTTCATGCGTTCCAGCGCCCTGTACATGGCGTTCAACGCGATCGCGCACTGCTGCTATTTCACGCTGCGGTCCGGCGGCAAGACGTTCATCACGTTCCTGTTTGACTCGGTGTTCTCCTGGGTTGTCGCCGTCCCTTACGTCTTCCTGATGGTGCGTTACAGTGGATTGAACATTGAAGCGCTGTACCCGCTCTGTTACCTGACCGATGTGATAAAGGCCGTGATCGGCATCCTCGTCGTCCGCACCGGTTACTGGGCGAAGAATATGGTCGCCGCGGACGGTCCGGCTGTGGTCTGAACCAGCGGCGCAAGCATCCCCGATACAGCACGATAAAAAACAAGATCCCCATGGCAGGGCGCCATGGGGATCTTGCCTGTGTCATAAAAAAGGCCGGATCAGATCGTGAGGTACTTCTTGAGGTAGTCCATGCTCGCCAGCGTGACCTTGTGGTTGTAGGCGTCCATGTCCGGATTGGCATCCTGGACTTCCTTGCCGAACCAGCCGGTCTCGATGATCAGATGGATGCCTTCGCGCATCGGGGAGACCTTGAGGATTGTGTCGAGGGCGCGCTTGACGTCCACATTGCCTTCGCCGAGGATGCAGCCGACCGGAACCAGCGGGCCGTTCGCGCCGCCGAAGCAGCTGTCGATGATCTTGGTGTCCTTGATGTGGGTCGTGATCGCCCATTTGGACATCGGCTCGATGTCGAGGTTGGGGTCTGTGTTGGTGAAGAATCCGTTCGCGGTGTCGTAGGCGCAGCCGACGTGCTTGGAACCCACGGCGGTGTAGATCTCGTCGAACTCGGCGCCGGTGAAGTCAAGGTGGTTCTCCAGCGCGCCGTACAGGCCGTACTTCTCGAGCATCGGCGCGGCGACCTTGAGGCTGGCGATGAGGTTCGCCTTCTGCTCCGCTCCGGTCCAGCCGGGTGTGAGATTCCAGCGGGTGGTCTGGGCCTTGAGCCGGCCCCATGCGCCGCGGAGGATCTTGATGCCCCTGGCCTTGCTCTCTTCCAGGCTCTGCTCGAACGTCTCTTTGGCCTTGACCGGGTCTGCGCCCTGCCAGCCGACGAGGTCGAAGGCGCTGGGCGACAGGCGGCCTTCCGTCTCGAACCCGTACTCGGCCATCTTGTCGTCGATCCGCTTGATGTCTTCCGCGCTCAGGCCGAACGCGAAGGGGACGAACACGCCGCAGCCCATGTCCTTGGCGGCTTCCATCTGCCAGAAGATCTTGTCCAGGGGGGACAGTTCCTTCGGCGCCGGATAAGTGAATCCTACAAAACCGATCTTTGCATTGTTTTTGTACACGAATTCTTCCTCCTCTTGGTGCGATGTTTCGGGGTAGATTTATTACCTTGTATTGTATCATTCCTTGCGGGCGATGTGATTTTTTTCTACACGAATTCGACCGTTTTGTGAACTTTTTTGTGTCGAGAAGAGAGGCGCCGCATCGCATGAAAACTGGACAGTTCCAAAGCGTGATGCGATACTACCTCATGTAACGGCACATGAAATCATGGTCGACAAAATGGATGGGAGATCGAATATGCAGGACTATCATATCCATTATACCGATGTGCAAAAGGACAATCACCTGCCTGGGTATTATGCGTGGCTGAATTTCAAGAACTACAGGAAATCCGCTTCTGCACAAGCGTTCAAGCCCTATTTCGAGCGGTACTCCGTTTCAGGCTCCGGATTGGTGTTCACCACCGCGGTGCGGGAACTCGTACGTGCCGCCAGGGAACTGTTCGACGCGGAGCCGGTCCAGATTGAGGCAACTTCCACCCTGCCGCACATCCATTTGACGACGGTCAACAACGGCGAGGCGGACACGCGTCCCGGCAGTTTCGCCATCCGGACGGTCGGCGGCTGCATTTCCGTGACGGGACAGGATCCAAACGGCGTGCTCTACGGGCTTTTCGACCTGATCCGCAGCATCGGCCTCGGCAAATCGCCGGAGCAGGCGCAAAAGACGGAAAGCACCACGATGGAGTTTCGGCTGTGGCACCACTGGGACATGTACAAAAGCGGCGAATCCCTGCTGCTGAACACGGGCACCTGGGCGGGCCGGTCCATTTTCTTCAAGAACCGCAAGCTCGTCACCGACGACTACACCCAGATCCGGGACTACGCGCGGCTGCTGGGCTCGGTCGGCATCAACGCGCTGTGCCTGAACAACGTCAACGTCCCGGTGCCGGAGATGAGGCTGATGACGGAGGAGATGCTCCCGGCCGTCGCGAAAATCGCGGATATCCTGAGGGAATACGGCGTACGGCTTTTCCTGTGTGTCCACTTTGCCGCACCGGTGGCGCTTGGCGCGCTCCAGACCGCCGACCCGCTTGACGAGGACGTCCAGAAGTGGTGGTGCGGGATCGCCGATACGATCTATCGCTACATCCCGGATTTCGGGGGTTTCATCGTCAAGGCGGATTCCGAGGGGGAGCCGGGACCGTATACCTACGGCCGAGACCACGTGCAGGGCGCCAACATGCTGGGCGACGCCCTCAAGCCGCACGGCGGGGTCGCCATCTGGCGCTGCTTCGTCTACGATTGCCACATGGACTGGCGCGACCGTACGCGGGACCGCGCGAAAGCGGCGCTGGAATGCTTTGCACCGCTCGACGGCAAGTTCGCCGACAACGTCATCCTGCAGACGAAGAACGGACCGTTCGATTTCCAGCCGCGTGAACCGTTGTCCCCCGTTTTTTCCGGCTTGACAAAAACCAGCCAGATCATCGAGTTCCAGATCATCCAGGAGTACACCGGCCGGCAGACCCATATCTGCTTCCTGACGCCCCTGCTGAAGGAAGCGCTCGATTTCGACACTCACTCGCGGGGAGCGGGGTCGACCGTCGCCAAGGTGGTGGACGGGTCGCTGTACAATCTGCCGCACGGCGGCGTCACAGGAATCTCGAACATCTGCGACGACGAATACTGGACCTCGCACCCGATCGCGCAGGCCAACTTCTATGGTTTCGGCCGTCTGACCTGGAATCCGCAGCTTTCCAGCGAAGAGATCGCCCGGGAGTGGGTCACGCTGACCCTTGGGCACGACGAGCGGATCTCCCGCCTGCTGGTCCCGTTCATGCTGGAGTCCCGGACGATCTACGAAGGCTATACGGCACCGCTGGGCATCGGCTGGATGATCGTGCCGGAAGTCAAGTACGGACCGGACGTCGACGGCTACGAGTACACCCGCTGGGGAACCTACAATTATGCGGACCGGGACGGTATCGGCGTCGATCGCACGGCGGAGACCGGAGCCGGCTACACCATGCAGTACAACCATCCCGTCAGCGACATGTATAACAATCTCGAGACCTGCCCGGACGAACTGCTGCTGTTCTTCCACCATGTGCCGTATACGCACGTGTTGCACTCGGGCAAAACCGTGATCCAGCACATCTACGACTCCCATTTCGAGAGCCTGGACAAGGTCGTCCAATTCAAGAAAGACTGGCAATCGCTCGAAGGCCTGATCGACGACCACCGCTTCCATCTGGTGGACAAGCGTCTGGACATGCAGATCGCGGACGCCACCGAATTCAGGGACGTGGTCAACACATATTTCCACCGCTTCTCCGGCATCGACGATGCCA
Source organism: uncultured Oscillospiraceae bacterium (assembly GCA_964572095.1). Taxonomy (GTDB): domain Bacteria; phylum Bacillota; class Clostridia; order Saccharofermentanales; family UBA5734; genus JAAYKS01. Next base: position 8,098 of record CAZNGQ010000041.1, on the reverse strand, counting down.
AGGGGCGGCTGATCTACCAATAAGGCGCTCAGGCGATGAAAAGCACCTCCGAATGCCGGACGACGATCCGCATTCGGAGGTGTTTTTTGCTGGCGAAGATCTACTTTATTTCGCGTCGATCTGCTGAAGATCCGCCAGATCGAACCAGCAAAGAACGTAGTTGCCGTCGAATCCAGCCGGTGCGTCGCTGCTCAGGTACATCATCCTGGTTGTATCGGACAGGCAGCTGATGCAGCCGCGGGAGTCGGAAAGCAGATCCGTTCCGGACATTACGGGGAACAGCCCGGACGGAATGCCGTCCAGCCGGACGAGGCCGTCGATGTCCGGATCGTACAGGTACTTGGCGCTCTGGGTCTTTTTGCTGTCTTCCCACAGGGTCAGCCCGACGAAATCGTCGATGATGTTTCCGCTGTAGGTTCCGCGGTCGCGTATCGTCAGCACGGGATCCCCCGCGGCGGCGGTCATCCTGCGCAATCCGTAGAACGGTTCCCCGTTTGTCAGGCTGTCCTGGTCCAGCACGTACAGGGTGCTGCCGGCCACCCCGAATTCGGTGGGACGGAAGATCGACTTCTCGAACGATCCAAGCGGAACCGCCTGCAGATCAAGCAGTGTTTTGTCTCCGGTGCCCAGCGTGAGGCGGCTCGGGTCCGCCTCCTGCGGCAGGAGGCGCCAGGCGATGTCCCCGTTGAAAAGCACTGGATTGAGGAGATCCTGCCCGATCCTTGTGAGCTCTCGGGCCGGAACCGCATAACGGTACAGGGCATAGGTGTAATCCGGTTTTTTCGTGGTCATGCCGAGGGTGATATCAAAGAACAGGTTGTCTCCCAAAAAGACCGGTCGCTGGAACGGCTCCGGCGATTGCGAATCCGGTCCGGATTTCTGCCACTCCGGCGTGGTGACCGTCACGTCCTCACCGGTTTTCCGGATGGTCAGGTGGAAGACCGGATCGAACGTGACTTTCCCATACTGGCTGGAGGTGACCAGGCCGGACGTCCCGTAAGGAACACCGGAGCTGTGTCTCACGCTGCGCTCGGTCCATACGATGACGTCTTTGCTGACAGCGATCACCTTGGCAAAGCAATACGGATCCGGCGTCAGCAGTTTCCGGACCTTGCCGGTCTTCATGTCAACCTCATAAAGAGGAAACGACGAGAAGTCCTTGTTGGCCCAGGTTCCGTCCGTGAGATGCGGCCCGCCCTGTTCCAGGTTTCCGCCAAACGTCACCAGGGCTTTCAACTCGTCGTCGATGGCCTGGATCCACGGCACAAGTCCGTCCCGGGCCTCGATATTGACATCCAAACGGTTGATCTTGACATCCGTGTAGTCGGCCCATGCATAGACTTTCTTGAAAAACCGGTTGCCAGTCACAGTTTCGGCCGCGCCGTATTGCGTTGCGTCTGATATTGAGGGTTCGACGGTCTCCGCCGGCACCCGCTTCCCGGAAACGGACGGCCGGGTCAAAGAGTAAATCGGAATAGCGACTGCGATGATACCGATCAAGATGCCGAATGTGTATACGAGTTTTTTATGGACGCGCCATCGCATGTTATTCCCTCGCTGACTTCTCCCGCTTTTAAAATGATTTGATCTCTTTTTTTCTAATGTATACAATCACTTTCAAAATAGACCTTGTTCTCCATCTTGTCAATGGTTTCCGATCTCATCTGATCATTTGTGTTATGTTACTTATGAAAATAATATAGAACAGCGACTAAAGATGAGCGAGGAATTCGAATGATTCATTTGTCAGTAGCGGATTCGCCGTCAAATACCAAAAGCGCCCTCTCCTTGACAGCGGAACCTCTAGTACTGCTATTACTCATCCTGTTCGTCCTCTTGAAGCTTGATTGGCCTGCCATGTTGATTTCCATAGCAGCCAGCGGGTTTTGCCTGATCATTGCCATGGTTGAGTTGAAAAAGCAGAAAGCACGATTCGCCTTGGTCCTGCTCTCTGTCATAGGTTTCGCTGCTGTCTTCTTTATCTACAGGAATGTTTTCAACCCGTTCAACGATACGGCCTACTGTCTGATCGCCTGTTGCATGCCAAGTGTGATGGCGGCCTTCCGTAAGCGATACGTATTGGCGGCCATCCTGTATTCTGGTGTTGTCTACTCCCTGATGCGGACGCAGGCAATCGTTATTGTCATACAAAACCAGCCAGCCTATCGCACACATTTTGCAATTCGTTGGTGGTGGATCATCGAATTTGTGATTTTCATCATCGCTGGATGCATGATCCAATATATTGTGAACCGAATGTTTGGGCATTGGAAAATGAAGAAAGCTCCATCGACGTGAAACGATCACATGGATGGAGCTTTGGACAGGGTCGAACCCTCCGCTCTACTTGATCGTGAATCCCCCGTCGATCACCAGGTTTTCGCCGGTGATCATGTTGGCGGAGTCGCTCGCGAGGAACAGGATCGTCGCGGCGATTTCGTCCGGGTAGCAGAACCGTCCGCAGGGGATCTGCTTTTTCATGTTCTCGCCGACCTCACCCGCCCAGGCCTTGGCGCCCAGTTCGGTCAGGACGACCGTCGGGGCGACGGAATTAACGTTGATGCCGTACTCCGCCCACTCCAGCGCCATGACCCGGGTGATGCCGATGACCGCGGCTTTGCTCGCCATATAAGCGACATGCTTGTCGATCGCGATGAAACCCGCCTGCGAAGCCATGTTGACGATCTTGCCACCGCCCTGCGCGATCATGAGGCGGCCGACTTTCTGGCACATCATAAACGTCGCCTTGGCGTTGATGTTCATCGTGTTGTCCCAATAGGCTTCGGGGAGCAGCTCCGCGTCCTCGAGCTCGACGACGCCGGCGATGTTGCACAGGATGTCGATCCGCCCGAATTTTGCCACCGCGGCGTCGATCGCGGCCTGGGTCTGCTCGTTGCTCGTGATGTCGCAGACATAGCCCATCGCATCCACGCCGTATTGCGCGGACAGTTCCCGGACCACATCCAGCACCTTGTCTTGGCGATCCAGCAGAATCAGCCCGATCCCGCGCATCGCGAACGCTTCCGCCGTCGCCTTGCCGATGCCGCTGGCCGCGCCGGTGATCAGCACGGTTTTGCCCGAGATGTCGAAAGTGCCGTTGAATTTTTTGTATGGAATCATGGTTCGAGTCCTCCGGTTTCCGTTGAAAATCAGGGTTTCAGGACCACCTTGAGCGCGCCGCACTCGCCGGTGCCGGCGATGCGGAACGCTTCCTGCCATTGCTCCAGCGGAAAGACCGGCCCGGCCACGCCAGCCGTGCCGATACGGTCCCGGCTGATCCAGTCGATCACGGGCGGGAAGCAATACGGACTCAGGTGCGAACCCAGCACGTCCAGTTCCTTCTGATCGCCGATGACCGACCAGTCCAGCGTCGTCGGCTGTCCGAACACGCTGAACTCGACGAACCGGCCCAGTTTGCGGATCACGGCCATTCCCTGCGCGACGCTGGCCGTGTGGCCGGTCGCCTCGATGTAGATGTCGCAGCCGTACCCCTCGGTCAGCTTTTTGATCTCGTTCACGACATCCGTGCTGCCGGGGTTCCAGGCGAAGTCCGCGCCGAACTCCCGGGCCTTGGCCAGCCGGTTGTCCTGCATGTCCAATGCGATCAGCAGCTTGGGGTTCTTCATGCGGGCGATGCCGACCATGCCCAGGCCCAGCGTGCCGCAGCCCGAGATCACGACCACGTCCTCCAACCCGATCTGCGCGCGGTCCACCGCATGCTTGGAGCAGGCGTACGGCTCGATCAGGACCGCCTTGTCGATAGGCATCTCCGGCGGGATCCGGAACGTCCGCGCGTTGGCCGGCAGGCGCATGTACTCTGCCATGCCTCCGTTGACACGGTCCCGGAACCCGTAGATGTCATGGACTTCACACATCCAGTAGCGGCCGGTCCGGCAGAACAGGCACTGGCCGCAGGGGATGATCTGCTCCGAGACGACGCGGTCGCCGACGGCGAACTCCGTGACCCCCTCGCCCAACTCGGCCACATGCCCGACGAATTCATGGCCCGGGATGAACGGGGCGATGATGAAGTCGTTCCAGAACCGCTCCGCGCCGTGCTTGGCCTTGACATCCCCGGCGCAGATGCCGCAGGCCTCGACCCGGATGACGATCTCGCCGGGGCCGGCCTTGGGCCGCGGCCAGTCGGTTTCCAGCACATAGCGGTCGGGGGTGTAGGCGACCAGCGCCTTCATGGTTTCCGGCAGGTTTGACATATGCGCGCCTCTCTCCCTATCGGAGCAGTTCGGTCATCCCGTCGGCCATGGCCTTCAGGATGATATTGCAGGAGACCGCGCCGGCGTCGAGGACCCCGCGGGACCGCTCGCCCAACCGGCTGGATCGGCCGTATTTCGCGACGAGGTCGCGGGTCGACTCCATCCCTTTTTCCGATGCGGCCTTGAAATCCTCCAGGGCCGGCACAAATCCCTTGCCGGCGTCCAGCGCGGCGCGGAACGCATCCCGGGCCGGAGCCAGCACGTCGATCAGTGTCTTGTCCCCGACCTGCGCCTGTACGATCTCCCACAGACCGTTCAGCCCGGCGTCCATCATGCCGGCGAAGACCTCGGCGGTGATGGTCTCGTGCCCTTCGGCGGCGTCCGCCATCTCCATGAACACCGTGCCGTAGATCGGACCCATCGAGCCGCCGATTTCGTTAAAAAGCACACTGCCGAGCTCGGCGAGGCTCTCGCCAAACGAAAACTCCCCGGCGTCCAGACGGTCTTTGCAGATCGTGAAGCCCTTGTTCATGTTCATACCGTGATCGCCGTCGCCGATCTGGCCGTCGATGTCGCTCAGGTAGACCTTGTTCGCCTGGATCCCGGCGATCATCCGGAGGACGATCCCCTTGCCCGCGGCGTTTGCAAATCCGGTCATGCGCACACCCCCGTCATCGGGCGAACTGGGTCAGCCCGATGGACTCGCATTCCGCGTCCAGCAGGGCTTTCAGTTCGTCGTCCAGTTTCATCATGGTCAGGGTGGCGCCCATCATCTCGAGCGAGGTGAAGTAGTTCCCTACATAAGCCTTGTAGACGGTGACGCCCTTGGCCGCCAGCAGTTTCTCGATCTCGTTGTAGAGGATGTACAGCTCCATGACCGGCGTCGCGCCAAGGCCGGACAGCAGGACCGCGGCCTCTTCGCCCGGCGCGTACGGGAGGTCGCCTTCGACGATGCCTGTCATCCGGGCCGCCATGGCCTCCGCCGTCTCGAGCGCGACGACCGCGACGCCGGGCTCGCCGTGATGGCCGATCCCCAGTTCCATCGTGCCGTCCGCGATCTGGAAGTTCGGGTGGCCGACCGCCGGCAGGGTGCAGGGGGACAGCCCGATGCCGACGCTGCGGGTGTTGGCCACAGCCTTCTGCGCGACCGCGATGACTTCGTCAAGGCTGCCGCCCGCGACCGCTTTGGCGCCTGCGGTTTTCCACATGAAAATCTCGCCCGCGCCCCCGCGGCGGCGGTCCATCTGGTCCTGCGGCGCGGAGGCCGCGTCGTCGTTGGCCACGACGGTCTTGACGGTCAGCCCGTCGCGGGCCGCCATCTTGACCGCCATCTTGACGTTCATGTTGTCGCCGGAATAGTTGCCGTACAGGCACGCGACGCCCTTGCCCTGGTCTACGGCCTTGAAGGCGTCGTAGAATGCCTTGGCCGTCGGCGACGAGAACACCTCGCCCACCGCCACGGCGTCCGTCAGCCCGCGGCCGACATAGCCGAGGAACGCGGGCTTGTGCCCCGATCCGCCGCCGGTCACGATGCCGACCTTGCCCGGCGCGGACTTGCGCGCCTTGATCACACGAGGATTGCCTGTCGCCTCCACGATGTCCGCATGGGTCTTGAGAACCCCCTGCAGCATTTCATCCACGACATTGTCCGGGTTGTTCAGGATGCGTTGCATACGTTTTCTCCCCGATTTTTATTCCGCCTGTCCGGCGTTGCTTTCGTAATGACGGATCCGGTCGACCTTGGGCGCGGAACCTCCGCCGACGAACCCGCTGGAGAGCCAGATGTCCACCAGCCGCTTGCCGTGTTCCAGCCCGATGACCCGGGCGCCCATGCACATCACATTGCAGTCGTTGCTCATGCGCGCGCGCTCGGTCGAGTAGAGGTCGTGGCAGACCGCCGCGCGGATGCCCGGGAACTTATTGGCCGTGATGGACATGCCGATGCCGGTTCCGCAGATCAGCACGCCTTGTTCCGCTTCGCCGGACAGGATTTTCCTGCAGGCCTGGGCGGCCTTGTCGGGATACAGTACCGGGTTGGTGTCGTAGACGCCGACGTCGATGGTCTCGATGCCCTTGGCCTCGAGATGGGCACGGATGGCTTCCTTGAATTCGAAAGCCGCTTCGTCGCAACCGATCACGATTTTCACGGGTTCACCTTCTTTCAAAAAGGATTCAGGACCGACCGCCGACTGATCGGCGCAGTCCTGAATCCATTATACGGAAATCCCGTTCATTTTGCCGCCAGATATCGGACGACCGTTCCGATCGCGACCGGTTTGACGCCGGCGCCGCCCCGGACGCACCGGTTCTCCGCGTCCTGCAAACCGGCTCGGGCCTTGTCTTCCGGAATGCCGGCCAACCCCTCCACTACGATGCGCCGGGCGCCGGACAGGTTCCCGACCGTCACGCGCCGCATGATGCCGCGGATGTCCAGCGTGGTGCCCTCCATGCATCCAGGATGTTCGCAGAACTGGCAGCGGCACGCCTCGCCGCGGATCGTTCGTTCGGTCTCCGGCGAGTCCTCAAACAGGCGATCCCTCGTGTAGGGCCGGTCCACGATCCGGACATGGTTTGGCATCCCCTCGCGAAAGTCGAACGTCGGCAGCCCGCGCTTGCGGAGCACTGCGTTGGCCGCTGACAGCCCGGACACCGTCACGGTCGGCGTGCCCGTGCCCATCACCGTGGACTCGCCGCAGCAGAACAGCGAATCCCACTCGCTCCGGGTCCGGAGCCGGCGGAACAGGTGCTGGCCGAGCATCTGCCTCGGGCCCGCGACCGCGCCGCCGTTTTTCATCGTATACCGCTCGATCGTGGCCGGGGTGGCGAGTTCCGCGAAACGCAAGGCGGCGGAGAATCCCGGGAAACGCTTTTCCAGCACATCGACGAGGCGCCGGGTCTCCTGTTCCTTCTTTCGCAGGTAGTCCGCGCGGTCGCTCGGATCCCAGGGGATGAAGGACGGGCCGATCGCCATGACCACCTGGCCGTCCTCCCCGCAGATCGTGTGGTCGTCGATGCCGGGCAGGTAGACGGTGACTTCGCTCTCGTCCAGACGGTCCGGGTTGCCGACCAGGAACTCGATCGGCATCGTGTCTTCCGGGATCACCTCCCGGTCGACGTAGGCATACAGCATGACACTCGGGTAGGTCGGGATGAAACGCTTCGCCCAGGCGATCCGCTCCGGAGTCGTGTCGCCGGCCGCGATGAGCCTGCCGTACAGATTCCAGACCGTACCGGAGTACACGATGTCCGACGCCAGGTGCCGGTCGCCGTTCGCCAGCTCGACGCCGGACGGCCGGCCGTTGTCGAACAGGATACGCTTGACTTCGGATTCGTAGAAAAGGCGACCGCCGTTCTCTTCGATGACTTTTTCCAGTCGGCCGGGCAGGAACAGCGTCGAACCCGCGGGGTAATAGCTGCCTCCGATGTGGTTGTCCACGAACATGACTGCGGACAGCACCGCGGGGGTTTCGGCCGTGGTCGTGTAGCAGTAGGTCGAGGTCAGCTTGTCGAAGAACTTGAAAATCTCCGGGTCCCGGAAGTACCGTCGCAGCAGGCTCCGCGTGCTGAGGTTCATGTAGCTGAGAAACCGGGCGTAGGAAAGCGGGTGTTTCAGGAACTGCCTGCCCGACGCTTTCCGGTCCGCCTCGTCCGGGGTGGCGTAGACGGGGTTCTCCACCATGACATGCCGGTAGAGCTTTCCCATATCCCGGTAAAAGCGTCTGATGTTCTCCCGTTCCGACGGGAAGACCTCGCCCAGTTCCTCCGTGAACCGGTCCACATCCGGCCAGAAGCGGATCCGTCTGCCCTTGTAGTTCACGCAGTAGAGAAACTCGTGTCGGATCATGTCGATGGGCTCTTCCAGGCAGTTGAACACGAAGCGGTGG
>CAZNGQ010000040.1:0-15788 GCA_964572095.1 uncultured Oscillospiraceae bacterium | reverse complement strand
GCGTGAAGTTCTCGGCGTCGAGGTACAGTCCCAACGATTCGTGCACGGCCGGGTCGTCGTCGCAGATCAGGATATGGAACGAACGCGGCATAGGGGTCACCTCGCAGGAACGGCTGTGAAACAGGCATGATGGTCCGATGGTTCTTATCATATAATAAACCATATCGCCCTGCCGGACAGCGGGGCGGCCCCGGGTTCAAAATTGTTCACGGGAGCGACACAAACGGCGGAAAAGAGAGTGGCAACAGCATGTGGATTGCGGACCGATGGCAGGATTACGAACTGATCGACGCGGGTGACGGTGAAAAGCTGGAGAGATGGGGCGACGTCGTCCTGCAGCGCCCGGACCCGCAGGCGATATGGCCGCGCGGCGACTGGGACGGGTCCGTCTTCCCCCGCGCAGACGCGGTATACCGGCGCAGTCGGGACGGGGGAGGAAACTGGGAAGTGCGCCGCGAGCATCCGCGTTCCTGGACCGTGGGTTATCCGTCCGTCAACGGCCGGCTGACGTTCCAGGTCGAACCGACCGGATTCAAGCATACAGGCCTCTTTCCCGAGCAAGCCGTAAACTGGGACGCCATGGGCGCGGCGATCCGAACGAGAGTGGACAGCGGAGAACCGGTCCGCATCCTCAATCTGTTCGCCTATACCGGGGCGGCAACGGCAGCCTGCTCGCTGGCGGGCGCGACGGAGGTCGTCCATCTCGACGCGTCGAAAGGGATGAACGCGAAAGCGCGCCGGAATCTGGTTTCATCCGGTCTTGGCGACCGGTTCGTCCGTTTCATGACGGAGGACGTGAAGCAGTTTGTCGAACGCGAGCTCCGCCGGGACCGGCGCTACGAGGGCATCCTGATGGATCCGCCCGCCTACGGACGCGGTCCGTCCGGTGAGTTGTGGAAACTCGAGGACTCCCTGTACGGTCTGGTCGAGCTTTGTTCCGGACTGTTGTCCGAACATCCGCTTTTTTTCTACATCAATTCCTATACGACCGGCCTTGCGCCGTCGGTACTCGCCAACATCCTGTCGCTGACGCTCGACGGCCGCGGCGGCAAAGCCGAGGCGGAGGAGATCGGCCTGCCGGCGTCGTCCCGGGGCATCATCCTGCCATGCGGCGCCACCGGAAGGTGGACTGCGCGTGACTGACCGGTACGGTGAGATTCCCATCCTGTTTGAGGACAACCACCTGCTGGTCGTGGTCAAGCCCGCCGGCGTGCTGTCCCAGGCGGACGGATCGGACGCTCCGGACATGCTCACGCTGCTCAAGGAGGGGATCCGGCTTCGCTACGGCAAGCCGGGCAATGTCTTTCTCGGGCTGGTACACCGCCTGGACCGGCCGGTGGGGGGGGTCATGGTCTTCGCCCGCACCTCCAAGGGGGCGTCCCGCCTTTCCGCGCAGATCCGCGAACGGTCTTTCGCGAAGGAGTACCTTGCGGTCGTCCATGGACGGCCCCGGGACGAAACCGGCACGCTGCGCGACCGGATGGTCAAGAACGCCTCGACCGGAGACGCGGGATTCGCGACGGACGGCTTTTCCGGCAAGGAAGCCGTCCTGCACTACCGCCTTATCGAATGGCAGCCGGAACACCGGGCGGGACTGCTGCTGGTACGCCTGGAGACCGGGAGGCCCCACCAGATCCGTGCACAGCTGGCACAAGCCGGGTGCCCGGTCTGGAACGACAGCCGGTACGGCGCCTCGCCCGGCGGCCCGGATGCGGGGATCGCCCTGTTCGCCTGCCGGCTTCGGTTCGCCCACCCGGTCAGCCGGGAGCCGATGCGTTTCGAGGCAATCCCGCCGCCGGTCGAACCCTGGTCGTTTTTCATGGAAACCATCCGGAACGGGATGCTTGAGGAGGGGGAACGGCAACCATGAGGGGAAAAAGACGAAAAGGCAGGTGGATCCTGCGCCTGTCCCGCCTGCTCATTTTGGGTGTCGCCATGCTAGTGCTGCTCGGGTCTTTCGTCCTGCGGATCGACGCGCTGGTCGGAACCGCAGGCATGCGGGACATCGTGTCCGGACCGTATGCGGCTTCCGCGGACTGCATCCTGGTGCTCGGCGCCCAGGTCCGATCGGACGGCAGTGTCAGCCTGATGCTGGCCGACCGGTTGGATACCGCACTCGAGCTTTATGAGGCGGGTGTTTCGGATCGCATCCTGGTGTCGGGGGACCATGCGCGGGACGATTATGACGAGGTCAACGCGATGCGCGACTACCTGATGGCGCGCGGCGTCCCTTCCTCCCGAATCTTCATGGACCATGCGGGATTCGACACCTATGACTCGTTGTACCGCGCGCGCGATGTTTTCGAAGTGAGATCCTGCGTCGTGGTCACACAGGAGTTCCACTTGAAGCGCGCGCTGTACATCGCCGGAGAACTGGGTCTGGAGGCGCAGGGGGTGGACGCCGCCCTGCACGAGTACGGCCGTGCGGACTACTACCGGGCCCGCGAGATCCTGGCGCGGACCAAGGCCTATCTGGACTGCGTGGTCCTGCATTCGAAACCGACGTATCTGGGACCGGTGATTCCCATCGGCGGGGACGGGAACGCGACCGTGGACTAATGCTATAATTGATTCATGGCTTCTTTACAATCATTGACGAAAGTGAAAGGGAGGCAGTTTTCCATGGGCAGACTGGACGGAACAAAGACACTGGTGAACCTGATGAAGGCCTTTGCCGGGGAATCCCAGGCGCGCAACCGCTATACGTTCTTCGCATCCATCGCGAACAAGGAGGGCTTCCGCCAGATCGAGTCCTTGTTCACCGAAACCTCGGACAACGAGTGCGAACACGCCAAGCTGTTTTATCGGGCCTTGGCGGCCGGTGTGGATTCGATGCCGGCGGCCATCGAGATCACAGGCACCTTCCCGGTTGAACTCCGCACCACGTACGACAACCTGATCGCGGCCGCGGCCGGCGAGCACGAGGAGTGGACCGACCTGTATCTCAACTGGGGCAAGATCGCCGCGGAGGAGGGATTCCCGGACATCGCCTCGATCTTCCAGGAAGTGTCCGAGGTCGAAGAGCGGCACGAGGCCCGCTATCTCAAGCTGGCGCAGAACATCAAGGACAACAAGGTGTTCCACCGCGACGGCGATGCCGCGTGGAAATGCCGCAACTGCGGGTATGTGCACGAGGGAACGGACGCCCCCGCGGTCTGCCCCGCCTGCAAGCATCCGCGCGCGTATTTCGAACTGTTCGTCGAAAACTATTGATGGTGTACCAGATACCGGAGAAAGAGGATGGCTGTTCGGCCATCCTCTTTCTTGTTGTGTGATTAATTAACATTGGTCTGTGATATAATAACACCATCTTGACCGGCTGGATGTCAGCCAGAGGAGTGTTCCATGCAGACGAAAGCGGTAAGGCTCTATGGCAAAGGCGATCTGCGGCTGGATACGTTCGAACTGCCGGCGCTGAAAGACGGCGAGATCCTGGCCCGGATCGTCTCCGACAGCATCTGCATGTCGTCGTACAAGGCGGCCGCGCAGGGAACGGACCATAAACGCGTACCCAGGGACATCGCGGTCAACCCGGTCATCATCGGACACGAGTTCTGCGGGGAGATCCTGGAGGTCACCCCGAAATGGCGGCATGCGTTCCAGGCAGGGGACCGGTTTTCCATCCAGCCGGCGCTGAACGACCCCGAAAACATCTACGCGGCGCCCGGATACACGTTTCCGTACATCGGAGGCGCCGCCACCACCATCATCATCCCGGATATCGTCATGTCCCGCGGATGCCTCCTGCGCTATGAAGGGGAGGCGTTTTTCCACGGTTCCCTGTCCGAACCGATGTCCTGCATCGTCGGCGGTTTTCATGTCAACTACCATACCCGGCCGGGATCCTACGAGCACCGGATGGGGATCGAACCCGGCGGGGCGATGGCGCTGCTGGCCGGCGCGGGGCCGATGGGGCTGGGGGCCGTCGATTACGCGGTGAACAATCCGGTCCGCCCCGGCCTGCTTGTGGTCACGGATATCGACGCGGTCCGGCTGGCCCGCGCGGCGTCCGTGTTCTCCCCGGAAAGGGCGGCGGCCAAAGGGGTGCGTCTGGTCTACCTGAACACCGCGGACGTGGCGGACGTGCCGGCCGCGATCCGCGCCGAGAACGGCGGAAAGGGCTTTGACGACGTCTATGTCTATGCGCCGGTGCCGACCGTGGTGGAGACGGCTTCCGCGATCCTGGGATTTGACGGCTGCCTCAATTTCTTTGCGGGTCCGATCGACCCGGCCTTTTCCGCCCGGTTCAACTTCTACGATGTCCATTACAACTCCGTGCATGTGGCCGGCAACAGCGGCGGGAACACCGACGACCTGGTTGAGTCGCTGGAGCTCATGGCGGCCGGCGTGATCGATCCCGCAGCGATGATCACGCACATCGGCGGGCTGGACTGCGTGGTGGACACCACGCTCAACCTGCCCCGGATTCCAGGCGGGAAAAAGCTCATCTACACCGGCATCTCCCTGCCGCTGACCGCCCTGGCCGACCTGAGGGCCCGGGTTTTCGAGAATCCGATGTTTGCCGGACTGGCGGACATCGTCGAAGCGAACCAGGGACTCTGGTGTGCCGCGGCCGAGCGGTACCTGCTGCAGCACGCTCAGCCGATCTCGTGACGGACGGGGGAGCCTTTTTATGGAAGACATGAAACCGGAGGATCTGCGAAAACAGGCCGCATGTCTGGTACCCGCATTGCGGATGTGCCTGGCGGGCGGCCGCAGGCCGTTGCCGCGCCTGGCGTTCCTGCCCGGATCCGAAGGCGCAGACGGCACGGATTCCGCCGGAGGCCGCGCACTGACACTGCCGGGACGGAAACTGGCGGAAGCCGACGATCCGGTGGCGACCCTGCTGGCGTTCTTTGCCGGACGCGATCCGGAGGATCTGGCGGAGACGGCTTTCTGCCTTTGGCCCGGGGTCGGCGCTTTCAAGGTCGAGTCGACCGGAGGACCCTCCTGCCGTCGACTGGAAGGAAAAATCGCCATCGTCACCGGTGCCGCGCAGGGGTTTGGACGGGGTATCGCGGCCGAGCTGGCGGCCCAGGGGGCGTTCGTCGTGCTGGCCGACTTGAACGGCAACGCTGCGAGCGTCGCGGCCGATGAGCTCAATGCCCGGTACGGCGCAGGGCGGGCGCTGGCCCTGGCTGCAGATGTTGGTTCCGAACCCTCCGTCGCCGCAATGATCGAGGAGACCCTGCTGGCGTTCGGCGGGCTGGACCTCATGGTCAGCAACGCGGGCATCCTGCGCGCCGGCGGTCTGGAGGACCTGTCGCTGGAGGACTTCGAACTGGTGACACACGTCAACTACACCGCATTTTTCCTTTGTTCCAAGTATGCGTCGACACCGATGAAGACCGCGTCCCGGGTTGATCCCGGCCATTTTTCCGACATCATACAGGTCAATTCGAAATCCGGCCTGCAAGGTTCCAACCGGAATTTTGCTTATGCCGGAGGCAAGTTCGGCGGGATCGGACTCGTGCAGAGCTTTGCGCTGGAGCTGGCGCCCCACCGGATCAAGGTCAACGCCGTCTGCCCGGGCAATTATCTGGAGGGGCCGCTCTGGAGCGATCCGGACTACGGGCTGTTCGTGCAGTACCTGCGCGCCGGCAAGGTGCCGGGAGCCCGAACCGTGCAGGACGTCCGCGACGCCTCTGAGGCCAAAGTTCCGTTGGGGCGCGGATGCCTGCCCGCGGATGTGGCGCGCGCGATCTTCTACCTGGTGGAGCAGGAATACGAGACCGGCCAGGCGCTGCCGGTGACCGGCGGCCAGGTCATGCTGAACTGACGCAGCGGCCGCAGACCCCGACGGAACTGCACGCGAAAGGACGAGGAACCCTATCATGTCGACTCCGATCATCATGCCCCGCCAGGGGCAGTCCGTGGAAAGCTGCATCATCGGCAAGTGGCACAAGGCCGTCGGAGATCCGGTCGTTTCCGGAGAAAAACTGTTCACTTATGAGACGGACAAGGCCGTTTTCGATGAGACCGCCCCGGTGGCGGGCACGCTTCTCGCCCGTTTTTATGAAGAGGGCGACGATGTGCCCTGCCTGTTGGTCGTCTGCGTGATCGGAGTTCCCGGCGAGGACGTGTCCGCTTTCGATCCGAGGCGGCAGGAGCCCGCGGACGCGGGGCGGGATGCGCAGCCGGATGGCGCCCGGTCCATACCGTCCGTCCCGCCTGTTGCACCGGTGGCCGGCCATGGCGACGGATCCGGCGCTGTGGCGGTCAGTCCCCGGGCGCGGACCCTGGCGGACCGGCTTGGCGTGGACCCCGCCCGCGGCATCGCGGGTACCGGGCCCGACGGGCGCGTGATCGAGCGTGACGTCCGTGCGGCGGCGCAAGCCGGCTCGATACCCACGCCGGCGGCTTCGGCGCTGCTTTCCGAGCCTGGCGCCGGCGCGCTGTCCTCCACCGGAATCGGCGGGCGTACCCGCGCCGCCGATGTCGGAACGGTTCAGTCACCCCTTGCCTCGACGTCAACCGAGCCGGTCGACCGGCCGTATACGCTCCTGCGCAAATCCATCGGCATCGCGATGCGGTCATCGCTGGGCGGCATGGCCCAGCTGACACTGGACACTTCGTTTGACGCCACCGACCTTCTGGCGTTGAGATCCCGCATGAAAACCGTCCGGGAGGCCGGACAGGCAGCGGCTTACGGCCTGTCCTTCACCGAGGCGGTCCCGTCCGTGAACGACCTGATCGTTTTCGCCGTGTCCCGTGTCCTGAAGCGGCATCCGCTGCTCAACGCGCACGGGTTTGAGGATCATGTCCGGCTGTTCGACGACGTCCATATCGGCATCGCGGTCGACACCCCGCGTGGGCTCATGGTGCCCGTGATCCGGCACGCGGACCGCATGGACGCGACGGAGATCGCGCGGCAGACCCGCGCGCTGGCCGAAGCCTGCCGCGGCGGCGCGATCTCTCCGGACCTGCTGCGGGACGGCACCTTCACGGTGACCAACCTCGGCGCGTTTGGGATCGAGTCCTTCACCCCGGTCATCAATCCCCCGCAGACCGCCATCCTTGGTGTCTGTGCGCCGCAGACCCGCCTGCGCGCCCTGGAGGGGGATCCTCTGCCATCCGCCTATACCGCAATCCCATTTTCCCTGACGTTCGACCATCGCGCGCTGGACGGAGCGGACGCCGCGCGGTTCCTGCAGGAACTGACGAAATATCTCGCCAATATATCGGCCTTTCAAGCCGGGTAAACCTGTGCCGACATCGGCATGTAACAACGACAATACGGGAGGAACGATATGTATGAATTGCTGGTCATCGGCGGTGGACCGGGAGGATACCACGCCGCCGCGCTGGCGGCGCGCGAAGGGCTATCCACCTTGCTGTTCGAGCAGGAGTCCATCGGCGGTGTCTGCCTGAACGAGGGATGCATTCCCTCCAAGACGCTTCTCCACAGCGTGAAGCTGCTGGACCACGCGCGGGAAGGCGCGGCGTTCGGCGTACTGGCCGACAATATCCGGCTGGACCTGCCCGCCGTCATCGCGCGCAAGAACAAGGTCGTCAAGCAACTGACGTCCGGCGTCCGGTCCTCGCTCAAGGAAGCGGGGGTGGAGATTGTCACCGGCACCGCGCGGATCATGTCCACAGCGCCCGGGAACATCCGTGTACAGGCGAACGGCCAGGAATACGAAGGCCGCCGTCTGATCCTGGCGACCGGATCCCGGATCATCGAACCCCCGATTCCCGGACTGCGCGAAGCGCTGGACGCGGGGCGGGCGATCACCAGCCGCGAGGTGCTGGATCTGGAGACCATGCCGGAACGGCTGGTCGTGATCGGCGCGGGGGTCATCGGCCTGGAACTGGCCGGTTTCTGCCGTGCCGCGGGCGCCGAAGTGGATATTGTGGAGATGACCGACCATATCGCGGGCAGCGCGGATCGGGAGACCGCGGCCGCCCTGCGCAAGCAGTTCGAGCGGAAGGGGATCCGCTTCCATCTCTCCGCCCGGGTAGAGCGCGTGGAGGACGGCCGGGTGCTGCTGAGCGGGCCCGATGGCGAGCATTCGCTCGAAGCGCCGATGGTGCTGCTCTCGGCCGGACGCACCCCGCGGGTCGACGGCTTCGGACTGGAAGGCAGCGGGATCGCCGTCGACCGCGGCCGAATCCCGACCGATGACCGCTGCCGGACGAACATCCCCGGGATCTACGCGGTCGGCGACGTCAACGGCGTCTGGATGCTGGCGCACGCGGCTTACCGCGAGGCGGAGACCGCAGTGGCGGACATCGCCGGCCGTCCCGCCCGGATGCGGTACGACGCCGTGCCTTCGGTCGTCTACACCAGCCCCGAGATGGCGTCGGTCGGCCTGACCGAGGAACAGTGCGCGGCCCGCCCGAACGGATACACCAAGGCGGTCGTCCCCATGGGATTCAGCGGACGGTTCCTCGCGGAGACCCACCGGGAGACCGGATTCGTAAAGGTCCTGGCCGATCCGGTCGAGAAACGGCTGCTCGGGTGCCATATCCTGGGTCCGTACGCATCGGAGACCATCGTCTCCGCCGGGATCCTGATCGAGAACGAAACACGTCTCGCGGACCTGCGCGAGCTGGTTTTCCCGCATCCGACCGTCGGCGAAGTCCTCCGGGAAGCATTTTTCCGTTTGTAAAGGAGTCCATCATGACCAAGCGACTGTTCATCGATCCCGCCCAGGTCCGAAAGCCGGGTGCCATCACATTCCGGGACATTCCGGTCAATCAATACAACCGGAGCCTGTCCGGGGAGGCCGCCCGCTTTTCACGGGAGGACTTCCTGCGGATCTACCGGGACATGAAAACCCTGCGGGCGTTCGAATCGATGCTCCTGACGGTCAAGACGACCGGCGCGTTCGACGGCAAGCCTTACGACTATCCAGGCCCTGCGCACCTGTCGATGGGACAGGAGGCGGCCGCGGTCGGCCAGGCCTACCTGCTCGGCGCGGAGGACGTCATCCTGGGGTCCCACCGATCGCATGGCGAGATCCTGGCCAAGGGGCTGTCCGCGATCCACAAGCTGTCCGAAGACGGGCTGTGGGCGATCATGGAGACGGCACTCGACGGCGACATCCTGCGCGCGCTCCTGCCGGACGGCGCCGCGAGGCCTGCGGATGTCCGCGAATTCGCCATGGACTTTCTTGTCTACGGCGCGCTCGCGGAGATATTCGCGAAACGGACCGGGTTCAACCGCGGTCTTGGCGGTTCGATGCACGCGTTTTTTGTGCCGTTCGGGATCTTTCCCAACAACGCGATCGTCGGCGGATCGGGCGACATCTCCGTCGGGGCGGCGCTTTTCAAGAAAATCAACCGCAGGCCCGGTGTCGTCGTCTGCAACATCGGGGACGGATCGCTGGGCTGCGGCCCGGTGTGGGAGGGATTCCAGCTGGCGCTCATGGACCAGTTCCGCACCCTGTGGGAGGGGGACATGCGCGGCGGGCTGCCCCTGCTGTTCAACATCATGGACAACCAGTACGCCATGGGCGGCCAGACCGCGGGCGAGACGATGGGGTACGGCATGCCGGCCCGCATCGGCGCGGGTCTGCATCCCGACCAGATGCATGCCGAGCGCATCGACGGCTACAACCCGATGGCGGTGATCGACGCCATGGAGCGCAAGCTGGAACTGCTGCGGACCGGCCAGGGGCCGGTGCTGCTGGACACCCTGACCTATCGCTATTCCGGGCATTCCCCCTCGGACGCGGATTCCTACCGGACCGCCGAGGAAAAGGACGCCTGGCGTGGTGTCGATTCCATCGAGTCGTTCAGGAAAGGACTGATTGCGGAAGGGCTTGCCGGGGAGGCCGATTTTCGGATCATCGACGCGGCGGTGGATGCGCGGATCACGCGGGCGTTCGAGCTTGCCGTCGATCCGGTCCGTTCGCCGCGCATGGACCTGTCCGCGGATCCGGAAGCCGTCGAGCGCCTGATGTTTTCCAACCGGCGGGTGCCGGCGCTGGACAGCCGGCCGTGCGAAACCCTGCTGCCGAAGTCCGATAACCCGCGTGTCATCCAGATCGCGAAGAAGTCCCGGTCGGCGTTCGAAGACAACGGGGAGCCTGTCTCGAAAAACCGCATGCTGCAGCTGCGCGACGCGGTTTTCGAGGCGATCCTCGACCAGTTCCATACCGATCCGACCCTCGTCGCCTACGGCGAGGAGAACCGGGACTGGGGCGGAGCCTTCGCCGTCTATCGCGGACTGACCGAATCCCTGCCGTACCACCGGCTGTTCAACACCCCGATTTCCGAAGGCGCGATCGTCGGATCCGCCGTCGGGTACGCGATGAGCGGCGGCCGGGCGCTGGTCGAACTGATGTACAGCGACTTCCTCGGCCGGGCGGGGGACGAGGTGTTCAATCAGCTGCCCAAGTGGCAGGCCATGTCGGCGGGTAGCATCCGCATGCCGGTCGTGCTGCGCGTTTCCGTCGGGTCCAAGTACGGCGCCCAGCATTCCCAGGACTGGAGCTCGCTGTGCACACACATCCCCGGGCTCAAGGTGGTGTTCCCCGCGACGCCGTACGACGCCAAGGGCCTGATGGCATCGGCGCTCAACGGCACGGACCCGGTGGTGTTTTTCGAGAGTCAGCGCCTGTACGACATCGGCGAACGGTTCCATGCGGGCGGGGTTCCGGTCGAATCCTATGAGATCCCGATCGGTCAGCCCGACATCAAACGGGCGGGGAGCGACCTCACGATCCTGACGGTCGGCGCCACGCTGTACCGCGCGCTTGAGGCCGCGGAGCTGCTGTCGAAATCGTTCGGGCTGGAGGCCGAAGTGATCGACGCCCGTTCGCTGGTGCCGTTCGACTACGAGCCGGTGATGGCTTCCGTGAAAAAGACCGGCCGGATCATCGTCGCCGGAGATGCCTGCGAGCGGGGCGGCTTTCTCAACGACCTGGCGAGAAACCTCGCCGACCTTTGTTTCAACGACCTTGACGCGCCGGTCGCGGTGCTCGGGTCGCGCAACTGGATCACGCCGGCGTATGAACTGGAGGACGCGTTTTTCCCGCAGCCCTCCTGGTTCTTGGACATCCTCCACCAGCGCATTCTGCCGCTGCCCGGGTATGTGCCGGGACAATTCGGTCCGGGACAGCGGTTCTCGCCGGTCGAAACCCTGCGCAGGGGGAGACTGGGCGTATGACCGAGCTGCTGGACGCCCGCGATCCGGACCTCCGATCGGCCGCCGTCCATGACCTTGGCCGTCGTCTGCGCGACGGCGAGGCATTGTTCCCGCCTGCCGGCCGTGACGTCAACAACCACATCCATACAACCTATTCATTCTCCCCGTACTCGCCCTCGAGGGCGGTATGGGAGGCCCGGCGGGCCGGACTCGCGACCGCCGGCATCATGGACCACGACACCATTTCCGGTGCGAGGGAATTCCTGGAGGCCGGGCGGGAGCTCGGGCTGCCGGTGACCGTCGGCGCGGAACTGCGGGTCTCTTTCGACGGGACCCGGCTGGCGGGCCGGCGCATCAACAACCCCGACCAGCCGTCCGTCGCCTATCTGGCGTTCCACGGTATTCCCGAACCCGCGATCGACGCGCTCGACGATCTGCTGGCCCCGGTACGCGCGGCACGAGGGGAGCGGAACCGCCTTATGGCAACGAGCCTGGACCGGATGGCGCGGGAGCTGGGCGTCGGACTCGACTACGACCGTGACGTCCTGCCGATCTCCGAATCCGCGCGCGGCGGGTCGGTGACCGAGCGGCATCTGCTTTACGCGCTGGCCGTGAACCTGTCCCGGAAAGCCGGAAGCCGCAAGGAGCTGCTCGACCTGCTGGAACAACGATGGGATATCGGGCCCTCGGCCAAGGCGGCCGCGCGGATCGCGGACGAGGCCAACCCGTACTTCCTGTATGATCTGCTTGGTTTTTTCAAAGCCGAGCTGCTGCCCAGGGTCTACCTCCCGGCCACATCCGAACTCCTCACAGTGCGTGAGGCGCTCGCGTTTGCGGAAGCGCACGGGATCATCGCGGCCTATCCCTATCTCGGGGATGTCGAGGATTCCGTCACCGGGGACAAGAAAGAGCAGCGCTTTGAAGACGGCTATCTGGTCGAGCTGTTCGATGTCCTGTCGGAACTCGGTTTCCATGCGGTGACCTACATGCCCAGCCGGAACACCCCGGATCAGCTGGCCCGGCTTCGCGCGCTGTGTGACGAGCGCGGGCTTTTCCAGATCAGCGGCGAGGACATCAACCAACCGAGGCAGCCCTTTGTCTGCGAGGCCATGCGCCGGCCGGAATTCGCCCCGCTGCACGATGCGGCCTGGGCCCTGATCGGGCACGAGCGCAAGGCTTCAGGGGATTTGCATGACGGGATGTTTTCACAAAATACCATCAAGCGGATGCCGCGGATCGGGGACCGGATCCAGGAGTACAGCCGGTTCGCCAGGTCCTTGTACCATCTATAAAAACACGGAGGGCTCACCGATGAAGGACGACCAGAGAATCGAGACCGCTTTCGACGCCGCCGTCGACACTTACGCGCAGTGGGGCGTGGACGTGACGGGCGCACTGGCCCGCCTGGACCGCATCGAGATCTCGATGCACTGCTGGCAGGGGGACGATGTCACCGGGCTGGAAGCGGGCGGGGCGGGGGCGTCCGGCGGCATCCTGTCCACCGGGAATTATCCTTATCGCCCGAAGAACGGTGACGAACTCCGACAGGACATCGACCAGGCGCTGCGCCTGATCCCGGGGCGGCAGCGCGTGAACCTCCATGCCAGCTACGCCGAGACCGGCACGTCCCGTCCCGACCGCGACGGATACCGCACCGAGCATTTTGCCCGCTGGATCGACTGGGCTTCGGAGCGCGGTCTTCGCCTGGATTTCAACCCGACCAGCTTCGGCCATCCCAAGGCCTCGGACGATCGGACGCTTTCCCACCCCGATCCGGCCATCCGGGCGTTCTGGATCGAGCATTTCCGCGCGTGCCGCGCGATCGCCGCCGACATCGGCCGGCGGCAGGGCGACCCCTGCGTCGTGAACCACTGGGTCCAGGACGGCATGAAGGACCTCACCCCCAACCGATACGCCTATCGCGAGCGCCTGCGTGACGCGCTGGACGCCGTGCTGGCGGACCGGTATCCCGGGAGCGAGACGCTGGACGCCATCGAATGCAAGCTGTTCGGCATCGGTGTTGAGAGCTTCACCGTGGGATCCCACGAATTCTACCTCGGCTATCTCGCCCATGCCCGCGCCCAGGGGAACGACACCCTGATGCTGACGCTGGACATGGGGCATTTCCATCCGACCGAGACCATCGCGGACAAGATCCCGGCACTCCTGCTGTTCACCCCGCAACTGCTGGTCCACGTGTCCCGCGGGGTGCGGTGGGACAGCGATTTCGTCGTGATCACGGAGGATCCGCTGGCCGAGGCCATGAAGGAGATCGCCCGAATCCCGGCATCCGCGCTGGGAGACGGCTTCGACCGCGTGCGCCTGGCGACCGACTTCTTTGACGGGAGCATCAACCGGATCGCAGCCTGGACGATCGGCGTCCGGGCGACGCGCAAGGCGGTGCTGGCCGCGCTGCTCGAGCCGACACAGCGGCTGCGCGCGCTGGAAGCCGACCGGGATTATGCCGGCCGGCTGTCGCTGATGGACGAGATGCGGACCGCCCCGGTGGGGGCGGTATGGGACCGGTACTGCCTGCAGAAAGGCGTTCCGGCCGGAAACCGCTACATGGAGGACATCGCGCGATACGAGCGCGACGTGATGGCTGCAAGGATATAGACGCGCGGGAATCCGCCGCTTTTCACCACGAGGAGAAGCCCATGAATAGACAAGAATTCCTGACCGCCTATGACGCGGGACTGGCCGCCCTGATCCGGATCTCGCGGGAGCCCGGGCAGCGCGCCGACTATGTGCAGGGTGGCGGAGGCAACACGTCCGCCAAGCTGGACGGAAGCGTCATGGCCGTCAAGGCTTCGGGCTTCCGCCTGGGGCAGATCACGGTGGACGACGCCTATGCGGTGTTGGACTACGGGGCGCTCCGAACGTTTTTCCGTTCGCGGGAAAACGCGGCGTCCGAGGATGTCGAGTCCGGCGGCAAGCAGGCGGTCCAGGCCGCCGCGGTCGCGGTCGCCGGGCTGGATCCCCGCAGGCCGTCCGTCGAGGCGGGGTTCCACGCGCTGCTGGACACGTGCGTCCTGCACACCCACTCGGTATACGCGAACATCGCCTGCTGCTCGGACCGCCCTCTCGAAACGATCGCGGAGGCCATGGCGCCGCTCGGCCTGGTCTGGGGCTTTGTCCCGTACATCGACCCCGGCACCCGGCTGACGTTCGCCATCGCCGCCGAGACCGAGAGGGTCCGGCGGGAGAACGGGGCGGAGCCATCGGTCCTGTTCCTGCAGAACCACGGCATCGTCGTCAGCACGCCGGACGCGGAGACCTGCCTGGAAATCCACGACCGCGTCAATGACCGGCTTGCCGGGATGTTTGGCGTTCGGCCGGGCGAATGGCCGTCCCCCGCGGTCACTCCGGCTCCGGATGGGACCGGGTACCGGTCCGCGACCCCCTGGCTGCAAGCCTGGCTGTCCGGAACGGCGGACCCGGTCGCGTTCTTCACCGCGGACCCGCTATACCCGGACCAGATGGTCTATCTCACCGGAAAGATCGAAAAAGCAGGTGCAGGGACCACAGGGGATGCCGTTTGCCGGATCGACACCGCGACCGGAACCGCGGCATACGCCTGCGGGGAAAACGAAGCCAAAACCATCGAGGAGACCCTGTGCGCCGTCGCGTTCATCAAGGAGATCCAGCAGCGTGCGGGTCTCGTATCCCAGCCGATGGACGCGTCGGCCCGATCGTTCATCGCCGGCTGGGAGAGCGAAGCGTACCGCCGTACAATCACCTCGGGCGAAGCGCCCAAAGGAGCGGAACGATGAATACGGACCGAACAGCGCCATCCAAAGCACTGGCTTTTGATCTGGGCGCATCGTCCGGACGCGCCGTCCTTGGCACCTGCCTGGACGACCGGCTCACGATCGAGGAAGTCCATCGCTTTTCCAACGACCCGGTGCTGATGGGGGGGACCCAGTATTGGGATTTCCTCCGGCTGCTGCACGAGATCAAGCTGGGGCTGGTCGCCGCGCGAAACCGCGGCGGATTCGACACGGTCGGGGTGGACACCTGGGGCGTGGACTTCGGCTTGCTGGACCGGGACGGACGCCTGATGGAAAACCCCGTGCACTATCGGGACCACCGGACGGACGGGCTGCCGGACGAGCTGTTCTTGAAAATCCCGCGCCGGGAAGTCTACGGGGCGACCGGCATCCAGATCATGCAGATCAACTCCCTGTTCCAGCTTTACTCCATCGTGCGCCGCCGGCCGGAACTGCTGGACCGCATCCGGCGCGTTCTGTTCACCCCGGATCTCATCAACTACTGCCTGTCCGGCATCGCCGCCACGGAGTATACGATCGCGTCGACCAGCGCCATGCTGGTTCCCGTTTCCGGCACCTGGTCGGACGAGCTGACGCTGCGGCTGGGCATCGACCCGGGCTGGTTCGCTCCCGTGGTGGACGCCGGCACGCCGCTCGGCCCGCTGTCCGCGGATCTCCGGCTGGAGTTGTCCCTGCCCACCGCGCAGGTGATCGCCGTCGCCTCCCATGACACGGGTTCCGCGGTGATCGCGGTCCCCTCGATGCCCGGCGAGGAATCGATCTTCATCAGCAGCGGCACCTGGTCGATCATGGGGATCGAGCGTATAAGCCCCATCATCGACGACCGTTCGTACCGGTACAATTTCAGCAACGAGGGCGGCTACGGCCGCAGCACCCGGTTTCTAAAGAACATCATGGGGCTT
>CAZNGQ010000039.1:7091-16021 GCA_964572095.1 uncultured Oscillospiraceae bacterium | reverse complement strand
CCACCAGCGTCGAGCCGAACGAGTTGACCGCGGACTGGATCAGGACGTTGGAGATGGAGAACAACAGGTTCTGCAGACCGGCGGGCAGGCCGATCCGGACCAGCTGCAGAAGCTTTCTGCGGTCGATGTGCAGCAGCCGGCGCGGGACCAGCCGGATCCCGCCGTCGCTGCGGTACAGGCAGATGAGGATCAGCACCATGGACAGGTACTGGGCGATGGCGGCGGCCCAGGCCACCCCGGCGACTCCCATCTGCAGGCCGACCACAAAGAACAGGCTGAACGCGACGTTCACGACGCCGGCGATGATCAGGTAGTACATCGGGCGCCGACTGTCGCCCACGGCGCGCAGGATGCCGGCGCCGAAGTTGTAGACGAGGCTCGCGGGGATGCCGAGAAAGTAGATCCGCATATACAGCACCGACTGGTCGAAAATATTGTCCGGCGTACCCATCATCCCCAGCAGCGGCGCGCACAGCGCGAGCCCCATCGCCATGACCACCAGTCCCGCGAGGATGCTGATGGAGACGGAAGTGTGGACGGAGCGGCTGATTTCGTCCGGATGGCCGGCGCCGCAATCCTGCGCGACGATGACGCTCGTGCCGACCGACAATCCCATGAAGAAATTCACGAGCAGGTTGATCAGCGGCGCGGACGCACCGACAGCCGCCAGCGCGTCGCTGCCCGAATAGCGCCCGACGACGATCATGCCGACGGCGTTGAACATCAGCTGCAGGATGTTCATCATCATGATGGGAAAGGCGAAAACCAGGAACTTCCGGAACAGCGGCCCGGTGGTCGCATCCAGATTGTATTGGCGTGAAAACATCGTCAGGCTTCTTTCCGGTCGCAATCGCGTCCGGCTTTACCTGGCCCGGACGGCGGGAAAAGCGGAACGCAACCGTTATGATACTCCATTTTTCCCCGATGCGCCTGCTATCGGATGCGAACCCCCTGGCGGATCAGCTCCGTTTGCAGCGTCGGGATATCCGTTTGGCGGGAGGCAACCCCGTCGCGGAGGGAGAGCGCGCTGGCGATGCCGGCGGCCTGACCGGTCAGCATGGCGAAGCTCACGGTATGCGGGACTCCCGACCCGCCGCGCTCCGCGGATACGCATCGGCCGGCCACCAGCAGGTTTTCCACGCCGACCGGCACGGTGACGCGGAAAGGTGTCTGGAAATACCCGTCACAGGGGCCGGGGCAGACGCCTACGGTATCATCAAAGGCGCGACCCCCGGCAACATCCTGTCCGGTCAGAACGTACTCGCCTGCAATCCGTCTTGTCTCCCGGATGCCGACCCCCATCGCGAAGTTGCGCAGTCGGGCGTTTTCCAATCCGGGACAGCTCTGCCTCAGAATCGGGATCCCCTCGACGATCGCCTTGCGGCCGGCGATTTCCGCGGCGGTGATGCTGCGCACATCGGTACCGTCCACCTCGACCCGGACCTGGTCGATGGCGGTAATCGTGGACCCATGGATCCGGTTGAACGCGAAGTCCGGCCGGAGGCCGGCGGAGTCGGGCAGGCGTTCGGGATCCACGTTGCGGAGGCCATACGCCAGCGTCCCTTCGGCCGGGTCTTCCGGCATCACGCAGGACGCGCCGGCACGCGCGGCGATGTCGCCGTCGCCCGTGCAGTCCACGACCCGCCGGGCCAGGATCGCCTGCCGGCCGGATTTCGATTCGGTGACCACACCGACGATGACGCCGCCTTCGATCAGCGGCGCGACGCCCAGGCAGTGGAGGATGCTGGCAGCGCCGCTCTCGCCGACCAGGTCGTCGGCCACGTACTTGAGCGCTTCGGTGTCGTAGGCATGTCCCCGAACGGTGGTCTGGCACAGCCCGGCCCGGACCATGCGGGCGTCCAGTTCGCCGAACACCCCTCCCGGCAGGACGGCGGCCTCGTCGGGCCGCCAGCCCGGGGTCTCCATGGAGGCCGTGGTGAGGCTGCCGCCAAGGCATCCATAGCGCTCCACCACGATCGTCTTTGCCCCGGCCCGGGCGGCGCCGATGGCGGCGGCCATGCCGGCCGGCCCTCCGCCGACCACCAGCACATCGCATTCCTCCAGAACAGGCAGGGTGCGTGCGGATTCGCTAACGGTCTTTTGCATGATGAAAACTCCTCTCGGACTCAGTGGACTCGCATCCCCTGCCGTTCCAGCTCGATCTGGACCGCATGCACATCGACATCCGCGCTGTCCCGGCCCTGACGGATGGACAGGGCGCTGGCCGCCCCCGCCGCCTGTCCGGTCGTCATGCAGAAATCCATCTGGCGGGTGGCGGGAACGGCGGGACGGTTGCATGAGATGTGCCGGCCGGCGCACAGCAGGTTCACCGTATTCTGCGGGACCAGGATCCGGAACGGGATCTGGAAGTACGCGTCGGTAAACGGGATCACCTTCACGCCCTCTCCGTCCATGTAGACCGGAAACACGCCCACGGTATCCTCGAAACGCGCTTCGCCCAGGATGTCCTTGTCCGTCAGCACATAGGATGCCCGGATGCGCCGGGTCTCCCGCACGCCGACCGACATCGCGAAATAATCCAGCCGGGCCTTGTCCAGGCCGTCCTCGGCGCCATGACGGTGGAACAGGTCGATCAGCCGGCGGACCGCGGTCCGCTGCCGGATCTCCGACGAGGTCAGGCTGCGGACATCCGTGCCGTCCAGCGTGAAGTCGCTGGCGGCCAGGTTGATGTTGATGTCCGACGGCGGGATCGGGGTGTAGTGGAAGAAGGGCCGCGTATCCGGGATCGGTGCCTCCCCCGCAGCGGCCGCCCGCGCGAATACGCGATAGAACAGCTTGTGGTGGAGGGGATGCCGCCCCATGGGATCCCTGTCCATGGACACGTCGACTTTTTCAATATCCACGTCCGTCGCGAAAAACTTGAGGGTGCCGGGAGACAGGCCCCTTTCCGCCGCGATCCCCAACTCGAACGGGGCTCCCGCCCGGGCCGCCATGTCGCCGTCGCCCGTGCAGTCCACGACCCGTTTGGCCAGGATGACGCAGCGTCCCGACTTGGACTCGGTGACGACGCCGCAGACCCGGCCGTCCACGATATGGGGGACGGTTCCCAGGCAGTGGTACAGCGGTATGACGCCATGGTCCCGGATCAGCTCGTCCGCCATGTACTTGTACAGTTCGGTGTCGTAGGCCAGGCCGATGGACGGGCGGAACATCACTTTTCCCACAGCGCCCAGGGCGATCATGCGGTCTTCGATCTCTTTCTGGACGCCCCCGGGCATCGTGGTGTTTTCCTGGCGGTACCACGAGGGCGGCTCCACCGCGCAGACGGTGATGTTGCCGCCCAGGCAGCCATACTGCTCGACGATCACCGTTTTTGCGCCGGCATCCGCCGCGCCGACGGCTGCGCCCAGCCCTGCTGGACCGCCGCCCACCACCACCACGTCACATTCCATCAGGACCGGTATCTCACGGCTCTCTTCCAGGACGGTTCTGCTCTCGGCTGTCATGTTCGTTCCTCCGAATGGGACGGATCCGCTCCGTCGCGATACCAGTGGTGGACATCCCCGGCCAGGTTCAGCCGGCCGCCGGTGTCGGCCCAGGTGTCCACGTTCGCCCGGACCTCCCGCTCGTTGCGCATGCCGAGCAGCGCCACATCCACCAGGGGATTGGACAGCACAAACTGCAACAGTGCCGCATGGTAATCAAAGTCGGCGCCCGGGTTGGCCAGCCGGATCCATTGCTGGAA
The DNA here is from genome assembly GCA_964572095.1 of uncultured Oscillospiraceae bacterium. GTDB lineage: Bacteria > Bacillota > Clostridia > Saccharofermentanales > UBA5734 > JAAYKS01. The sequence continues at coordinate 12,315 of CAZNGQ010000039.1, read as the reverse complement.
AACCCCGGAGGTCAGCGTGCGCATCGTGATGATCCCCAGGCCGGCGGCCTCGGCGTCATACATGCTGCCGCATTTCCAGTTGGGGTCGTAGGGATGCTGGAAACAAAGGTTGTATTCCACCTGCATCGTGTCGAACCGGCCGGACCGGATGAAATCGTACAGGGCATTGTTCTGGCACTCGACGGTGAACCCGATGTACTTCACCAGCCCCTCGTCCCGCGCTTTCTCCAGTTCATCCAGTTCGCCGCCTTTGTCCATGACCCGGTCGAACCGCTCCCGGTCGTAGACGGTGCCGTGGATCTGGATCAGGTCGATCGACTCGCGGCCGAGTCGGCGCAGGCTTTGTTCCAGGCTCGAGCGTGCGTACGCTCCGGACTCCACGCGGACCTTGGTGGCCAGGAACACCTCTTCCGGAGGGATGCCCTTGAGTCCTTCGCCGAACATGCTCTCGCTGGATCCGGCCCCGTAATCGGCGGCCGTGTCGAAATAATTGACGCCGAGCCGGTACGCCAACCGAATGGCGTCGACGACATCCTGGCGCTGCCGGTCGTTCTCCGGGTCATGGACATCGAGATAGTTTCGGATCCCGGCCGGCGCTCCGCCAAACCCGATCCGGCTGACCTTGCGGCCGGTTGATCCCAGAACGGCGTATTCCATGTTTCCGACCTCCCGTGTGCTATGGCCGCCGGTTTTCGCAGGGAACCCCGGCCTGGCAAAGACCGCACCCGACTTCGCCCGCCCCTTCCGATCTGAATTTATCGTTCAGGAGACTGGTGTAGGCTGCGCATGCCCTCTTGTCATGCCCCGCTGGCGTGATCGCTCCGACCGGGCATCGCTGCATGCATTTGCCGCAATCGCCCCGACTGAAGTGCAGGCACCAGTCCTGGTGGTGATCATAATCACGCCGGGTCGGTTCGATATCCGCTTCGACAAGGATCGATAGCAATCGGACAGCCTTTCCATGCTCCGTGATCAATCCGTCCGATAGCCCGAACGTGCCGAGTCCCGCAGCATAGGCCGTGTGCCGCTGGGACCAGTTGCTGGCATGCCCGTATCGATCGGACTGCCGCCAGCCCCACTGCGGAAGCAGTTCCGGAACCGCCGACCGAATGCCCGATCGGTCCAGAGAACCGGTCAGGCAGCCTGCCGCCTCCCGCATGAATTCCGGCCAGTGCTTTCGGCTGTATCGCCAGCGGGCCGACGGCTCCAGGGTGCTCTCCCGCTGGTCTTGCCGGGTTTGTCCGGCATGGGCGAAAGCGAGGCTTACGACACTCAGGTGCTCCTGAACGGCATCCGGATACTGCAGCGCAAAAGCTTCCGATGGGAGCCAATAAAAATCCCCGATGTCCTTTTTGAAAAAACCAAACAACGCATCGTCGCCGTCGGCAACCCCGATCAGCGGGGGTTCCCAAACAAGCGGCCCCGACGGATCCGACACTTCGAACCGGTTGGTCGGGGACTCCGATATCCATTTATTGATGCCGGCAGCAAGCTCGTTTATGTCAAAAATGCTGTTCACCCCCACAGGATCGCGGGATCGATGTGACGGATGTCGGGCGACCCGGTGCGGGCCATCGCGCCGGCCAGTTCGCCGTTCATCGCCTCGATCCGCATGCGGACACCGTCCGCGCCTTCCCGGACCAGGTCGGCGATGATCGAGCGTCCTGCGCACACCGCCGTCGCGCCAAGCGCCAGCGCCTTGAACGCGTCAAATCCGCGGCTGATGCCGCAGTCTACGAAAATCGGGATCCGTCCGCCGACGGCCGCCGCAATCCCGGGCAGTACCCGAAGCGGCGGGACCGCATAGTCGGTGATACCGTGGTGGTGCGAGACGACGATCCCGCGGACGCCGGCCTCCAGGCACTTTTCCGCGTCCCGGACACTGAGCACCCCCTTGACGACAAACGGCAATCCCGTCGCCCGGACATACCGCTTCAGGTCCTCGAGTGAAACCGGCTTCATCGCGTTCCCGAACACATTGTCGTACTTCCCCATCCGCGTGAAACTGTGGTCGATGTCCACCCCGACCGCCAGCGCGCCGCGTTTTTCCGCATGTTCGAGCTGGCCGAACAGGATCCGTTCGTCCGTATACGGCTTGACGATCTTGACGGTTCGCGCGCCGGTCCCGACGATGGCGTCGAGCTCGGCGTCGTCTCCCATGCCGGCCCACATCACGGCGCCGGCGGCATGAGCGCCTCTCGCCATGTTGACCATGCCGTCATGGCATTCCTTGTAGATCCGGTCAAGGTGGGAGAACGCCGATGTCATGATCGGCGTCCCGAACTTCTCCCCGTAGAGCTCCAGCGTGGTGTCCGGGAGGTCCGAGTCGATGTAGCGCGTCTCGATCAGCAGCGAATCCAGATAGTCTCGCGTGATCCGGTTCGAGTCGCCGGGGTTCGGGATGGTCTTGTCGGTTTCCATTTCCTGTCCTCCGTTTGCCGCGGGTTCAGACCACCACCAGGTTGTCGTGGCCGGGCACCACGATGTCGAAGCTCTGCTTGATATCGTCCTGAGTCCGGGCCGCCTGTTCGATCCCGGCCGGATCCGGCTGGTACTCCGTTGTGTTGTGTCTTAGATGGTGTTTCGTCATGACCGCGTCGCCGGCAATCAAGACTTTCCTGCCATCATGCCGAAAGGCGATCCCGTGCAGGGTGGCGCTGTGGCCGGGCAGCGGCACGACATGGACACCTGGGAAAATCTCGCCCTTGACGCCGATGACCCGCGACCCGTCGATGGATTTCGCCTCGGCGGCCAGAAGTCCGGCGACCGGTTCGGCCGCAAGCCAGACCGCGTCGGGAAAATACTTGAACGCGTCGTAATGGTCCAGGTGATGGTGTGTGCAATAGCAGTGCGTGATGTCCGCGGGCCGCAGCCCGGTTCGGCGGTTGACGTCGAAATAAAAGTCCTCCGGCGTCCAGCGCATTGTGGGATCGATCAGCAGCACATAGTCCCTGCCGTCGGAATCCCGGCCGCGCACGATCGTGGAGGTGCAGGTGGACGGGTCGCCCCGCGGGGGCTGCTCCGGCCTCTCGCCGAAATACCGGTTGAATCTCAGGTGTCCGATGACGATCAGGTCCCAGTCCAGGACTTCCGTCCTGATGTCCGGCCAGATGTCCATACACTCACTCCCCCTGCGGCCAGGTCACGCCGCGTTCCATCAGTTCCGCGCTGATCCCCCGCTCCAGCGGATCGATGATCGCGTCCTGCAGTTGGGCGGTGAATCCCCCGTCCACGACCAGCGCGTGTCCGGTGACAAACGAGGACTCGTCGGACGCCAGGAACAGGGCGGCGTTCGCGATCTCGCGGAGGGTTCCGGGCCGCCCCAGCGGATAGACCGCTTTCTGGCGACGGTATTCCTCCGGGTTCCGCTCGAGAAACCCGACTTTGCGTTCCGTCACGATCCGGCCGGGGCAGATGGCGTTGACGCGGATGTTGTGGCACCCGTAGTCGACGGCGATCGCCCGAGTCATGTTCAGGACGCCGCCCTTGAACGTCGAGTACGCCAGCCCGGCCCGGCCGCCCAGGACCCCGTGGATCGAGGAGACGTTGATGATCGACCCGCCGCCGACCTTGATCATTTCCGGGATGGCATGTTTGCAGGCCAGGAAAATTGCCTTGACCGTGGACAGGTAGACTTTTTCCCATTCCGCTTCTTCCTGGTCCAGGAGCGCGGCGCTCCGTCCGGCCACGGCGTTGTTCATCAGGATGTCCAGCCGGCCGTAGGTCGACAGCGTGTATTCCATGAGCCGGTCGATCGCCGCCTTGCTGGTGACGTCAGCGGCGAGGTAAGTGGCTGTGCCGCCGTTCGCCCGGATGTCCGCGGCCACCTTCTGACCCATCTCCGGTTCGACGCCCTCGTCGCTGACGACCACACGGGCGCCCTCCTCGGCAAACCGCCCCGCGCAGGCCTTGCCGATGCCTGTGGACGATCCGGTGACGATGGCGACTTTGCCCTGCAATCTCTTCTCCATGGTTTCCATCTCCTTCCGATTGATCGAGTGTCAATCCCAAATGGTCTTGTTGAGCCCTTCGTGGCCGTCCCGGCGGATCTGGACGTCGACGCCGCTGTCGATCATCGACTTCTTCATCCGGTCCAGGATCGTTTGGTCATCGTTGGTGAAAGGCGTTTGCGCCGCCTCATACAGCTCATCCATCTGTTGGATGGAGTGCATGCCCGGCACCGCACAGTCCAGATCGGGGTTCCGGAGGACCCAGCGGATCGCGGCCTGGTACGGACGTCCGCTCTGCCGCAACGAATCCGTGGGGTCTCCTGCCATTTCACCGGCCCAGACTTTGTTGAAAAATCCGCCGCCGCCCCCAAACGGTTTCATGCCAACCGTGCCGACGCCTTTCGCCTTCGCAAGGGGAAGAAGCTCCCGCTCCACGGCGGGATGCAGGGGGCTGTACGGAACCATCATCACTTCGAAGTCGTTGAACGCCGTGATGGCGTGCTGTGCCATCTGCGGCGAGTGGTGGCAGGAAAAGGCAAGATGGTCGCAGAACCCCTCGGACTTCAAGCGGGTAAACGCCTCCCTCAACTCGTCCATGACGCCGTGTTCCGTCTCCGGACGCAGCTCGAGACCCACCCAGAGCAGGATGTCCACATGGTCGATGCCGTATCGCCTGCGGTGATCCCGGCAATAGTCCAGGATGTAGTCCCGGGTCAAGTCCCCGCCGCGTTGGGTCACCCCATGGATCGGCCAGCAGACCGTGAACTCATCCCGGCGCTTCTTCATTAGAACGGCCGTCGCTTCTTCCTCCGGCTCCCACTGCACGTCCAGGTAATTGACGCCGAGGTCCAGCAGGTGGTTGAGCTCGCGGATCCGCCTGGGCATATCCTGATGAGAAGACGGGCCGACTGTGAAATGGCCGCCTGCCGCGAACCGTGTGACCTGGATTCCCGTATGGCCCAGCTGTGAAGTCATGAAGTCCGGGTTGCTCATGGAAGTCTTCCTCTCCTCGGACTGTCGACCGGTCCGTCCCTTGAATCATACGGTCAAATGTGGACTTTATGTCAATATCGATCCACGATTCTTTAACGTTTGACGCGGACGCCCCACAAACCGACCAGGCCGACGGCCTGGGATTCGCTGACGACGACCCCCTTGAGCTCGACCGGGGGCGCGGATACCGTCGGCGCGGCAAACTCGCTGTCGGAGAAGTCCACGGCAGCCAGCATCGTCTTGAAAAAATTGTTCCGGATAAAGGTGGAACCGGTCGCCTG
>CAZNGQ010000039.1:0-6991 GCA_964572095.1 uncultured Oscillospiraceae bacterium | reverse complement strand
CGTCCCGCTAACCCAGCGCGTCCATGACGTCCTGCCAGGTATCCGCCCGCAGATAGCCGACGTCCCCGGACGGCCCGTCGACCCTGCGGCTGTATTGCCTGTACCAGACCGGATGGATGCCGACCGCGTTGGCGGCCAGCACGTCGCAATCGATGCTGTCCCCGGCATGCCAGGCCGCGTCCGCGGTCACGCCCGCTTTCCGAAGGGCGATCCGGAACAGCTGCGGGCTTGGCTTGCAGCACGCGTAGTCCGCGCTCGAGACGATGAATTCCAGCTGGTTGTCCGGAATCACTTCGTCCAGCCGGCGCCGGATGATCGTGTCCTCGAACAGGTTGTTCGTGATCATCGCCGTCCGGATCCCTTTTACCCGCAGGAACCGGAACAGCTCGCCCACACCGTCGCAGGGCACATAGGTGGTGCGGTTTCTCCAGAACAGCTCCGCCGCTTCCAGGTACGGGATGTGAAGCGTCAAGCCAAACAGGTCCAGCAGATACCGCAGCGCCGTGGAGAACGGCACCTCCATGGTCCGGTCCTCGACGCCGCTGCCGGTGTCGATCCGCTTGCTCTGCTCAAACGCCTTGTATTCGGCAGCCAGAGTCGCCGCTGTCACACCGCCGGCGGCACCGGACGTATGCCGCAGCACCGCCTGGAAGCCGTCCTCATAGTGGAACGGTTCCCCGTTCCTGCTGGTGAACACCGTGTCTCCCATGTCGAAGAACAGGATCTCTGGCTTCTTCATCTGTCCTGCCCGCTTTCACCACGGAGTATCATCGATTGGTTTCAACGCCTGAACCGGCTGCGCGGCCTTGGCGATCTCACCGGAGCCGGGCGCGGAACCGGAGCTTCTTCCGGCGGGGCCACGGCGTTGGTCGGCGGATACGGGTTGTTCGCGGCAACCGGCAGCGTTTTGCCGATCAGCTTCTGGATGTCGCGCAGCAGCGGTTTTTCATCCCAGTCGCAGAAGGAGACCGCCTTGCCGCCAAGACCGGCCCGGCCGGTCCGGCCGATCCGGTGGATGTAGGTTTCGGGCACCTCCGGCAGATTATAGTTTACGACATGCGAAAGCTCTTCGATGTCCAGACCGCGCGCCGCGATGTCCGTCGCAACCAGAATCCGGACTTTTCTCTCCTTGAAATCGCTCAATGCCAGCTGCCGGTTGTTCTGGGATTTGTTGCCGTGGATCGCCGCAGACACGAATCCCTTTCTGTCCAGTTCCTTCACGATTTTGTCCGCGCCGTGCTTGGTCCTTGAGAAGACCAGGACGGAGTCGTAGGGACCGTCGTTCAGCAGATGGACCAGCAGGTCGGTCTTGTTCACCTTGTCGACAAAGTAGACTTCCTGCTCGATGATGTCGATCGGCGAGTACGTCGGAGTGATCGCGATTTTCACGGGATTTTTCAAGATGGCGTCCGCAAGCTTGGCGATTTCGGTCGGCATCGTCGCGGAGAAAAACATCGTTTGCCTTTCCGTCGGCAAATACGTGATGATCCGTTTCACGTCATGGATCATGCCCATATCCAGCATGTGGTCCGCCTCGTCGAGCACAAAGTGCCTGACGCGGTCCAGGTGGACGAATCCCTGGTTGATCAGGTCCAGCAGACGGCCCGGAGTCGCCACCAGGATGTCGATGCCCCGATCCAGTTCCCTGGTCTGCGGGTTCTGGCCGACTCCCCCGTAAATCACCAGGGCTCGCTGATTCAAGTGGGCGCCATAGGCGGCGAAGCAGTCCCCGATCTGGATCGCCAGTTCCCGGGTCGGCGCGAGAACCAGCGCCTTGATCTTTCTCAGCGCCTTGAACGGCGGCCTCGGACCGGACGAGAGGCTCTGCAGGATCGGAATCGCGAATGCCGCGGTCTTGCCGGTGCCGGTCTGGGCACATCCCAGCAAGTCATGTCCGGCCAGCAACGGCGGGATCGCCTTGACCTGGATCGGGGTGGCCTCGGTGTACCCTTGCGTAACGAGGGCTTTCTGGATCGGCTCGATAATGTTCAGGTTTTTAAACAGCAATGGTGCTCTCCTTATTCTCTTTATCAATGGGCGATGGTTTGGAACCGGCTATACTGTACCATCTTTTCGGCTTTCCTGTTTCCGTCTCTATTTTCTCATGCCCGGATCCCTTGCAGCACTTCCTTTTTTCCGCCGCAGCCCGGCAGCTTCCTGACTGAGAATCCCGCTTCCGCAAGACCCCGCCGGACTTCGCCGGCTACGGTAAAGGTGGCGCAGCTTCCCCCGGAAGTTGTTTTCCTGCCGATGGCCGACAGCAGCTCCGGGCGCCACATGTCCGGGTTCTTTTTGGGGCCGTGACCGTCCAGAAACCAGACATCGCAGGGCCTGTCCAGCACCTGCACCATCTCCAGCGCTTCGCCGATCCAGAGATGGATCGTGATCGTTCCAAAGGAATTTGCAAGGATCATCGTATGCCAGCCGGGCACCGTGATGTCCACGCCGTGATAGGCTTCCACGAGGGTGTCGATCTGGGCGCCGACCCGGTCCTGGAACACGCCCAGGATCGAACGCATCCGTTCCGGCGGCATGGGATACAGTTCGACGGTATAAAACTCGATGGACAGATCCGTCAAATCGGTTTTCGCCAGATATTCCATCAGCGAGACGACGGTTCGGCCTGCGCCAAAGCCCGTCTCGCCAATGATCAGCGGATCTGGGGACCCGGCCTTTGCCATGATCCTCCCGGTCAGGTCGTTGTTGATGAAAAAAACCTGCTGCGCCTCGTCCAGCGCATCGACCACATCAAAATAGCGGTCGTTGAAGTGCTCATTGACCAGATTCGGGGGAATCTCCATGTTTCTCGCTTTCTCTTCTTCGCGCATGCGCGACGGGCTGGGTGATTTACAGGTAGCCCAAGGGAATTTCAACTGCCGCTTAGCATCAGATAATCTTGTAATCCACCACGACAAAGTGGATTATACGGGTTTTTGCTCTCTACGAGCCGTAATCGGTCCCATTCGATTCGATCTTTCCGTTCAAGTTTCGGAATTCCAACAGATTGTCCTGACAAGTCCGTGACATGTTCCTTCTATTCTGGAGGTGTTACATCAGCCAACCGCCTTGATGAGAAGAAAGGAAAACGAGTATGAGACTGTTTACCATCGCGCTTCTAACGCTGAGCATCGCGAGCCTGTCACTGACCGGCTGCGCGAAACCCGCCGACGAGACATCCGCCACCACGGCTTCCGCCACCATGGCGTCCGCCGCATGGACTATTCCGACGACAACCGTGTCTCCGACAACACCGGCGCCCTCCGTCACTACGGTCATCGAACAGATTGGAACAGCATCCCCCGTCACTCCGGCGGACGAAAGTTTTGTCCTGTCCCTCGAGGGATACGGCAATGCAGGCGCGTTGGCCGATCCGCAGCTCAGCATCCTCGACATGCTGACCTACGCGATCCAGGACGAGTACACCGCGCACGGCGAATACCGGGCCATTCAGGACGAGTTCGGCGTCCGGAGTCCGTACGACAACATCATGAAATCCGAGGAAAAGCATATCGCCAGCCTTGCCGCCCTTTATGGATCCTACGGACTGGCCGTCCCAACCGACGATTCCGCCGACCATGTCGTCGTCCCGGTATCTCTTCTGGAGGCCGCCAGAACCGGTGTCCAGGCAGAGATCTACAATATCATGATGTACGAACGCTTTCTGGAGGAAACCCTGCCGGCGGATATCCAATCCGTTTTCGAATCCTTGATGACGGCATCCGAAAGCCACCTGTCCGCGTTTGAGCGCCAGGTCGACAGACTGTCCTGACCCGGAATCATCCTCCCGCTGGATCCTTCGGGGGAGCCCCGCCCTTTCTTCTCTTCTTGACAGCCCGGAAGAAAAGGACGGATACGATGACCAGAACGGCCAGAAAAAGGACGGACAAGATGGGCACAGCGATCGAGAGCACCGAGGTCGCAACGGTTCCAGCCGACTCAACGGTCGAGACCGCCGGGTTCGCCGCTCCCGCACTGACTACGGTCGATCCCTGGTGAACCCCGTTCGACAACAGGCCGGACAACGTCGCTGCGCCGCCGCCCGCGATGATCGCCAGGGTCCACTTGAAAACCGGGTCCATGTCGGTGATCACCGACGCGGCAACCAGGACGCCCGCGACGACACCGACCGGCAGTGAGATCGCGTTCAGCAGATTGTCGACATACGGGACCAGATAAGCGGCAATCTCCAGAATCGTCGCCACTCCAAAAACGATCACGGCAGGATAGCTCGAGATCCATTGAAACCCGTCCGCCAGGTCCATGTATCCGGCCAGTCCGGCAATACCCATGACCAGCAGCGGCACAAAGACGCGATAGCCGCAGACTGCTGCCAGCGACACCCCGATGAAAACCTGAAGAATGGTCTGCAGAATATCGGCCATGCCACCATTATCCTATACTTACAGGCTTTTCACTATGCCGCCTTCATTGACTCATTGCAGAACGAATCTGTGCTACGATTGGTACAACGATCGGAAGACGCCTTCACGACGACGACAACGGATAGGGAGAGACGACATGGAAATGATGAAAGGCCTCGTGGCTTACCCAAACGGCGACATCATCCTGGAAGAAGTAGCGGTGCCGACTCTTGGCAACAACCCCTACGCCCCGCACGATGTACTGGTTGAAGTCCAGTACTGCGGCATTTGCGGCAGCGACATCCACAAGTGGAAAGCGGATAAAAAAGGAGTCAAGAATGTCCCGCACAAGGTCGTTGTCGGTCATGAGATCGTCAGCGTCGTCAAGGCGGTCGGCCCGCTGGTGACACGCGTCAAACCCGGCGACCGCGTCGTTCATGAGATCGTCACCTTCTACTGCGGGCACTGCCCGAACTGCCGCGAGGGAAAGTACAATATCTGCAACACGATCCCTCCGATGGAAGGACGCGCGCACTTCATGACCGGCGGCGGATTTGCCAAGTACACCATCTGGCCGGAGTGGCAGCTGCACATCATCCCGGACAGCATCTCGGACATCGAGGCGGTCCTTATGGAGCCGACGGCCGGTTCGATCCACAGCGTCATTTCCCGCATGGGGATCCGCGCCGGCGAGTCCGTTGCCATCCTCGGTCCCGGGGCCCGGGGCATCCTGATGGCGCAGGTCTGCAAAGCGATCGGCGCCGGCCCGATATTCATGACAGGGCTGGACCGTGACGCCTCCTTCCGCCTGGAGATGGCAAAGACGCTCGGGGTGGACACCGTCATCAATGTGGAGAAGGAAGATCTCCGCCAGATCATTCTGGACAAGACCGGCGGGATCGGCGTCGACAATGTGCTGGAAAACTCCGGTTCTGTCGCGCCGATCGAAGAATCGCTGGACATAGTCCGCAAGGGCGGCAAGGTGTTATGGGCCGGCGGCGGAATTCGCGGCGGAATCGTTGCGCCGGTGGACACCTACAAGATCATCGTCAAGGAAATCACGGTCTATGGGGAGATCTCGCAGGTCCCGTACGACTGGCTGACGGCGATCCAACTGGTCGGATCGGGCGCGGTGAACCTGAAGCCATTGGTCACGCATGTGATGGATCTGGAGAACTGGGAAGCCGGCTTCGACCTGGCGGCTACAAGCGCCGAATGCCTACGCGTCGCCATTCGCCCATAGGAGGGTACCCATGAGCACCATTGACAATCTGCTTGACTCCCAGCCGATTCCGCGCATGGTCCGGGTCGAGCAGACGTTTGACCGTCCCTTCCTGGCCGACGCAGGCGGCGAATTGCGCGCCAAAATGCAGGCGCGCGACATCGGCAGCCTCATCCGCAAGGGGATGTCCGTCGCCATTGCGGTCGGAAGCCGGGGCATCACCCAACTGCCGCTTCTGGTAAAACAGGTGGTCGATGCCGTCCGGGCCGCAGGCGGTGAGCCGTTCCTTTTCCCTGCGATGGGAAGCCACGGCGGAGCGACAGCGGAAGGCCAGAAGAGCATGCTCATCGGCATGGGCATATCGGAAGAGGTTGTCGGCGCCCCGATCCGCGCGACGATGGAAACCGTTGTGGTCGGCACCTCGGACAACGGGTTGCCGGTCCACGTTGACCGCTTCGCCTATGAGGCGGACGGCATCGTCATCATCAACCGGATCAAGCCCCATGTCGCTTTTCGGGGACCGTACGAGAGCGGCTTGATGAAAATGATCACGATCGGGATGGGAAAGCAAAGCGGCGCGGACATATGCCATGAACTGGGATTCGGGCAAATGGCGGTCAACATCCCCGCCATCGCCCGCGTCACATTAGCCAAAACGAAGATCCTCTTTGCAGTAGGAATCCTGGAGAACGCCTATCATGAGGTCTGCCGTGTCGAAGTCCTCCGCAAAGTCGAGATCGCCGACGCGGAACCCGCCTTGCAGGAAGAAGCCAAGCGCCTGGCTCCGCGTCTGTTTTTCGACCAGCTTGATGTCGCGATCATCGACGAGATCGGCAAGGACATCAGCGGGACCGGTTTCGATACCAACCTGCTGGGTCGATACCACACCCCTTATGCCAGCGGCGGCCCCCGGATCACCCGGATCGCCGTGCTGGACATCACCGACCGCTCCCACGGCAACGGCAACGGACTGGGCATTGTCGATTACACGACCCGGCGCGCCTTTGACAAATTTGACTTCGAAAACTCCTATCCGAACGCGCTTACTTCGACCGTCCCGCTTAGTGTCAAAATCCCGATGGTATTGAAAAACGACCGTCAGGCGATCCAGGCCGCGATTAAAACCTGCAACATCCTGGACAAGAAGAACGTCCGGATGGTCCGCATCAAAAACTCCATTTCCGTCAAGGAGATCGAGGTTTCCGAGAACCTGCTGCCGGAAGTCCTGGCGAACAAGTACATGCGCGTGTTGGGCGAACCGCACGACCTGGCCTTCGACGAGGGCGGGAACCTTATCTCTTCAGTCGGCTCCTAGTTGTTTTGACCGGCTTTCAGCTTCCAGCAAAAATCAAGGATTCTCTCTGAGTCTCGGTGATCCGCATTGTTGTGCCGATCAAAGAGACTAAGT
>CAZNGQ010000038.1:0-16109 GCA_964572095.1 uncultured Oscillospiraceae bacterium | reverse complement strand
CCATGTCGACGACACCATGAGCCGGGTACGCGAGGTCCTGCCGGCACATCGTTATACTCCGCCGCCGAAGCAGGACAAGCGTGAACCGGAGGAAATGCTACGATTGATCGCCGGGGACCCGGCCGGCTGGCTGCGCGCGGACTCCACCGCGCGCAATGTGGAGCTTGCCATCCTGGAGAGCCTGCAAGGCGTCTCCCCGCCCTTGTGCCGTGAGATATGCCATGCGGCGGGTATTGACGGGAAAAGGCCTACGGATGCGCTGACGGGCCGTGAACGCGCGTTGCTGGGTACAAGCATGAAAGAACTGCTCGTACGGGTTCTGGCCGGGGAGGCGCGTCCATCGGTTTACCGTCTGGCGCAGGACGATCCGTCTCTGTCCGATTTCCACGCGCTCGCCCTGACCTCGTCCGGATTCCGCGAGGACCGCCCCTCCCTGTCCGAAGCGATGGACGAGTACTACGAAGCCCGGACGCGCAGGAACCGACTGGAGCAGCGCCGGCGCAGGCTGTCACAGGCCGTTTCCGCCCGGCTGACACGCATGTTGCGAAAATCGGACGCTCATCGTTCAGACATCCAGACCTGCGATGGGTATCTCGATTTCCGTCGACAGGGCGAGCTCATTCTTGCCAACATGCATTCGCTCGAAAACGGAATCCCGGGATTCCACGCCATGGATTATTCGACGGATGACCCAACCACGGTCTGGGTCCCGCTGGAAAGCAGCCGGACGCTCTCCCAGAACGCCCAGCGCCTGTTCCGCCAGTACTCCAAGTCCAAGGCCCGGCTGGCCGCCGCGACCCGCTTCCTGGCCCAGGATCTGGAACAGGTCGAGTATCTCCGGACCTTGACGACGGCGATCGACAATGCGGCCGACGACACGGACCTGAACGCCTTGAACGCCGAATGGGACGAGTTCAACCGGGCCGAAGTAGACGGTGCCGGCGAGAACGGCTTGACGCGTGATCGAAAAACCGGATCGGCGATAAAGAAGGGGCGATCGAAAAAGCCGGCCAAGCCGGAGAAAAAAAAGCAGGCGGATCCGGCATCGGAACCGCGGACATTCCGTTCATCCGACGGGTTCACGATCCTGGTGGGGCGAAACAACATCCAGAACGACCGGCTCACGTTCAAGACGGCGGATCGGGACGATCTCTGGCTGCATATCCAAAAAGAACCGGGAACCCATGTGATCGTCCGCACGGGTCATCGGCAGGTGCCGGAGCGGACTCTGCTGGAGGCGGCGGAAACCGCGGCATGGTTCAGTCGGCCGGGAGGCAGCGGCGCCTTGCGCGCCGTCGAGGGCAAAGCGCCCGCGCTGTCGATCGACTACTGTCCGGTCAGCCATGTCCGCAAGATCGCAGGTGCAAAACCCGGAATGGTCATCTACGAGAATTACCGGACCCTCCAGGCACGTCCGACCGATCCCGCGAGGATTGCTCCCGCAAAGCCAGATGCTCCAGAGTGATCCTGTCCCGGAAGGGCGACGCCTCGAGTGAATGGATGCATCCGCAGTATTTCTGGCGGTACAGTCCATCCTGGCGCGCCATATCCTGTCCCTTCCGGAATCCCGGACGAAAATCCCGATAATGGAATCGGACGCCGGCCTCGAACGCGGCACGTTCGGCGACTTCGCGCAGTAAATCGTGATTTTGGTACGGGCTGACCAGCAAGGTGGTGGTAAACTCCGACAGGCCAAGCCGGCAGGTCACGTCCGCCACACGTTTCATGCGCATTCCATAGCATTCCGTGCACAGAGATCCCGGCGTACGGTTGTCTGACCCCTCCCACAACGGCTGCAGAAACGTGTCGTCAAAATCGCACGGAATCCCCCGCATGGCCATAAGCGTGCGGACTCCTTCTTTCCTGCGCCGAAACTCATCGGCAGGGTGGATGTTGGGATTGAAGAAGAAACCGCGCAGTGGAATCCCCTCGCCTTGCAGAACCCCGATCGGGTACTCGGCGCAGGGAGCGCAGCAGACATGGACCAGCAGCGGCGGTCCGTTAACCCCGGACAAGATCGCCATCTCCATCCTCGCAGCCAAGAGCGAGCTGGACGCCGTTCCAGGGCGTGTTGACCGGTGCCGACGGCATTGTCAGCCCCAGGTGGTTCCACGCGGCGGGCGTCAGCACACGGCCTCGCGGGGTCTTGGAGACGAAGCCGATCTGCATCAGGTAGGGTTCGTAGATATCTTCGATGGTCACCGGGTCTTCGCCGGTGCATGCGGATAGCGTCTCGAGGCCCACCGGGCCGCCCTGGAACATCTGAGCCATGCTTCGCATGATCCGCCGGTCCGTGCCGTCCAGACCAACGGGGTCGATCTCCAGGGCATCAAGGCCAAAACGCGCGATCTCGCCCGTGATCCGGCCGTCGCCGCGGACCTGGGCAAAGTCCCGCAGGCGCTTGAGAAGCCGGATCGCGATACGCGGGGTTCCGCGCGAACGTTCCGAAACCGTATCTAGGCCTTCCTGATCGATTCCGACCCCCAGGATGGCCGCGTCGCGCGACAGGATGTCGCGCAGGTCGGCCGGGGCGTACAGGTCCAGCCGGTTGACAACCCCGAAGCGGTCGCGCAGCGGAGCGGAAAGCAGGCCGGCGCGCGTGGTGGCCCCGATCAACGTGAAGTGCGGCAGTTCCAGGCGGATCGAACGGGCGCTCGGGCCCTTGCCGATCATGATGTCGAGGGCGTAGTCCTCCATTGCGGGATACAGGACCTCTTCCACGCTTTTATTCAGGCGGTGGATTTCGTCGATGAACAGAACATCGCGCTCGGTCAGGTTGGTCAGAATGGCCGCGAGATCGCCGGATTTTTCGATTGCCGGGCCGGTCGTCAGGCGGAACCCGACGCCAAGTTCGTTGGCGATGATGCCGGCCAGCGTCGTTTTGCCAAGCCCGGGCGGTCCGTACAGCAGGATGTGGTCGAGCGCTTCCTTCCGCTGGATGGCGGCCTCGATGAAAACCCGCAGGTTGGCCTTGACCTTGTGCTGGCCATAATACTCTTCCCATCGGGATGGCCGCAGGGATGCCTCGTCCTGATCCTCGGAAACACGTTCCCTGGCGATCAGCCGCTCGTCTTCGCGAAACTCGTCCTCGTACATCGGCATGTCGGTCCTGCTCCCTTTAGCGCAACAGCTGCGTCAGGGCAGCCTTGATGGTTTCTTCCAGTCCCGCGCCGTCGGCATAAACCTGATCGACGATCCGTGCCGCCTGCGCGGCCGGATAACCAAGCACCATCAGGGCGCTGACCGCATCGGAACGGACACTGACACCGACGGCGCCTGTCGCGGCGGCGGCCGCAAGCGGCTCGGTCTGGAATTCGCGGCCGACTTTGTCCTTGAGCTCGAGGATGATCCTCTGCGCCCCTTTTTTACCTACGCCTTTGACCCGGGTGAGACCGGTGGTGTCGTCGGTCACGACGGCCAGCGCAAACTGGCTCGGAGTCACATCCGCCACAATCGTGCTGGCGACTTTTGGACCGACGCCGCTCACCGTGATCAGCATTTCGAAAAGAGCGAGTTCCTCGCGTGTCGGAAATCCATATAACGTGACGGCATCTTCACGAACACTCAAGTGGGTATGGATCCGCTGGCGTTCGCCGACTTTCCGGAAACGGTCCATCATGCCCGGCGCTGCGGAAACCAGGTAGCCAACGCCGCCGACATCCAGCACGATGGCGTCCGGGAGTTTCATGGCGATCGGGCCTTCCAGATAGGCAAACATCACTGGTATCCTCCAACTGCAAGAGACTTGGGATCCGCACCGGTGTGCGCATGGCAAATGGCGATCGCAAGGGCGTCCGCAGCGTCATCCGGCCGGGGGATGTCCGCCAGTCCGAGGATGATGCGGACCATCTGCTGAACCTGGTTCTTGTCCGCCAGACCATAGCCTGTTACGGCCAGTTTGACCTGGCGGGGGGTGTACTCGTATACCGGGACGTCGCCCCGGGCGCCGCACAGCACCGCAATGCCGCGCGCCTGCGCCGTGCCGATCGCCGTCGTCGTGTTTCGGTTGAAAAAAAGCTCCTCGACAGCGATGGAAGCCGGATGGAAACGTCCGATGATCTCCGTGAGGCCGTCGAAAATGGCGAGCATCCGTTTTTCAAAGGGGGTTCCCGCCTTGGTGGATATCACCCCGTAGTCCAGAATCCGGAACTTGCCCTTGTTGTACTCCACCACACCATATCCCGTGATCGCGTAGCCCGGGTCGATCCCCATAAAAACCATGCCGTAAAACCTCGTGCCAAACAATCGTTCTACAGATCATACCACATCGATGGTTCGCCATCAAAAACGGATTGCATGTCGTCGGTGTCCGGCATGGCGTCCCAGGTGCCCTGGCGGGAAACGGTTATGGAAGCCGCGACCGTGGCGTAACGGATGGCGGAGGCCTCTCCCATCCCCTTCGCAAGACCTGCCGCAAACGCGCCAAGAAACGAATCACCGGCGCCCGTGGTGTCCACACACGGTACCGACCTGGCGGGAAATGACCGTATCCCCTCCTGCGAGACCAGTCGGCATCCCTCTCCGCCCAGTGTGACCAGTACCTTTTCCACTCCGTCCCGCAAGGCCTGGTCGGCCATTCGGTCCCTGTTGCGGGTCGTTCCGGCCAGTACCGGATATAACCCGGCCAATTCGTTTTCGTTTGGCACAAGATAGGCTATGCCGGAAAGGACAGCGGGATCGATGGGAATGGCTGGCGAAGGGTTGAACAGGACACGAACGCGGTTCCTTCGGCAAAGGGAGACCACATGGACGACAGTCTGGATCGGGATTTCACATTGGACGATGCAAAGGCCACCTTGCCGAAACAGGTCGGCATGCCGCTCGATCTGCGCAATGTCCAGGCAGCCATTCGCGCCGGGATCCGCAACGATTTCGTTCTCGCCCTGTCCGTCCACAAGGATCATCGCCGTGCCGGTCGGTTCGGCGGAGTCCACCTCGATCCCACCGATATCGATACCGACCTCCTGCAGACCGGACGTCATGGCGATGCCGGCCGGATCCTTTCCCACACGGGCGATCAGGGCGACGCTTGCCCCTAGTTTGGCGGCAGCCATGGCCTGGTTGGCCCCTTTTCCGCCCATAGCTTTCCAACGGCCATCCGCGATGACGGTCTCTCCGGGCCGGGGCAGATGCGCGACGCGCAGATTGATGTCCTGGTTTGCCGAGCCTACGACTACAATGTCCGCCATCCGCAAACCCTCCGCGATTCATCGCGCCCGAGATTGTACATATATATAGTATATAATAGACGCGCGTTGCCGGAATAAGCCCCGCTGTCATGACGACGGGGCTCTATCCGGATCGGAAGGATAAAATGTTATGGCAGATACTTGACCAACGTGTTCCGGACCGCGCCGGGACCGCTCACTAACTCGCAAAAGAATTCAATCACTTTGCGGTCCAGACCGTTTGCCACCAGATCGATTCCGAAAATGCCAGCGTTGGACAGGATCGGACGGAGAATCGTGTCAAACGGGCCGGAGTCCCCCAGATGGATGCCGGACAGCTTTTCCTGCAGTTCTTCCAGCATCGGATCGGAACTCAGGATCATCGCGTTTCCCGCGTCATCCACTCCAAGCAGATAACGAAGCCAGCCGGCCAGGAACAGTGGAATGTAAGTCAATCCGGCCAGTTCGTCGTTGCCGCGCGCCAGATAGGCCCTCATCGTCTCGCCGAATCGGACCGGGATCTTCTGGGATGTATCGGTTGCGATCCGCTGCGGGGTGTCCGGCAGAAAGGGATTGGGGAAACGCTCCTCGATGACGGTCCGAATGAAATCGGCCGGCTTGATGATTCCGGGGTCGACGACGACGGGCATGCCTTCGTCGTACCCGACTTTCTCAATGAACGCCTTCATCTGGCGGTCCCCGACCGTTTCGGCGATTGTCTTGAAGTTCAGCATGCACCCAAAGATCGCCATGACGGTATGAAGCGGATTCAGGCATGTGCAGACCTTCATGGTCTCCACTTTGTCGACCGTCGCGCGGTCCGCGAACATCACACCCGCCTTTTCAAGCGGGGGCCGTCCATTGGGAAACCAATCCTCGATCACCAGGTATTGCGTCGGCTCCGCGTTGACGAATGAAGCGGTATACGTGTTTTTTGCGGTGATGATGATATCCGTGCTTTCGTATCCGTCCGCAGCGAGCGTGGCCTGGACCGATTCGGATGGCCGGGGTGTGATCTTGTCGATCATGCTCCAGGTGAAGGACACTTTGGCCCGGTCGTTCAGGTAGCCGGTGAAAGCCGGATCCACAAGCCCTCTCGCCGTCCATTCCGCCGCAAAGGCCATGACCGCGTCGTACAGGCGCGTGCCGTTGTGGGCGCAGTTGTCCATGCTGACCAGCGCGACCGGAAGCCGGCCGGCCTGGAAGCGTTTGTACATCAGCAGAGTCAGCAGGCTGACGAGGCTGGCGGGTTTCTGCGGC
This sequence comes from uncultured Oscillospiraceae bacterium, assembly GCA_964572095.1. Classification (GTDB taxonomy): domain Bacteria; phylum Bacillota; class Clostridia; order Saccharofermentanales; family UBA5734; genus JAAYKS01. The sequence goes on along the minus strand of CAZNGQ010000038.1, from coordinate 9,681 downwards.
AGGCCGTCGAGATCGGTCCGGATCCACTTGAAATATGCTCCGTCGGCGTTTTTTACGGCATATCCCTTTTCCGTGATGGTGAAACTGACCATCTGCAGGGATGGCTGGCAGAAAAAACGCACCAGCTCGTCCATGTCCGCACTGGGCTTGACTGCGCGTACGACGCTGGCGACGACCTGCTTGTCGATGCTTCCGTTGGAATTGAGCGATACCATCAAGCTGAGGTTGTCGAACGGGGCATAGGCCTTGTCGATGATTTCTTCATCGAAAGCCTCGCCGACGATGATGCCGCGATCGGTCCAGCCTTCGTCCAGCAGGCGCTGCTGCAGAACAGCGGGAAACACACGAAAGATGTTGCCGGCACCGAAATGGATCCACTGCGGCTCGGCGAGGGTCCGGGTGCGCACAGCCTCCACATCAAAGCGTGGAAGCCGATATCCTTTCGATGTCCACTGTGTCGCGTTTGTCAGTTCTGCCAGGCTCAGTTTCATGTCCTGTTCCTCGTTTCATCGTGATCATCCGGATCGCAGTAAGTCGTTACCGGCCGCCGATGACGGACATCGCCGCGTCGATCGCCGCACCGGACGGGATGGCGATTCCCTGCTTCTTGAGAATGTGTTCCAACGCGGTCAGGAAAAGCACGACATTTTTCTTTTGGCAGGAATGCCCAAGCAATCCGATTCGCCAGATCTGGCCCTTGAGCACACCAAGGCCGCCGCCGATCTCGATGCCGAACTCCTCCAGTAGCTGCTTGCGGACCGCCGCGTCGTTGACGCCGTCGGGAATGGTCACGGCCGTCAATTGGGACAGTCGGACATCCTCCTTGACGTGCATCCGGAGTCCCATGGCCTGTAAACCGCTCTGCAGCGCCTTCCCGAATGTCGCATGGCGTTGGTAGCAGGCGTCCAACCCCTCGATAAAGATCAGCCTGAGCGCTTCACGAAGCGCGTAGTTCATGGTGATCGGCGCCGTGTGGTGGTACAGGCGGTCGCTCCCCCAGTAATTCTGGATCATGCTCAGGTCCAGATACCAGCTCTGGACCTTGGACTTGCGGGTTCGGAGGAGTTCAGCCGCCCGTTCGTTGAGCGTCACGGGTGCCAGTCCCGGAGGCGCGCTGATGCATTTTTGTGTCCCGCTGTAGCAAAGGTCGATCTGGTTCGAATCCACATCCACCGGGATTCCGCCGAGAGATGTGACCGCGTCGACGACAAACAGGGCATCGTGGTCATGGGCCAGCCGGGAAATGTCGGCCAAAGGCTGGCGGACTCCGGTAGAGGTCTCGGCATGGATGACGGCGACCGCCTTCACTTTTCCATGCCGTTTCAGGGCGTCACTCACTTGCTCCGGCTGAATGGCCTCGCCCCAGGGCGCGTCTACCTGGATCACCGTGGCGCCGCAGCGCTGGGCGACGTCGACCATTCGTGTGCCGAAGACGCCGTTGACTCCAATGACGATGGTGTCTCCGGGTTCCAGGATATTGACCATCGCGGTTTCCATACCGGCGCTTCCAGTGCCGGACCTGGGAAGGGTCAGGCGGTTCTTTGTCGCGAACAAGTCGCGGAGCTGTGCCATGATGTCGTTCATGATATCCAGGAATGCCGGATCCAGATGTCCCAGCAGCGGGTTGGCCATGGCCAGTAATACAGCGGGAGGCACATCACTGGGACCGGGGCCCATCAAGATGCGTGGCGGAACACGTAGCTCGCTCAATTCGGTCATTTCGGCATACCTCACTTATTGATTTATTGGGGTTATTGTGCAAAATAATGGTTTTCTAACTGTACCGTATTGTAAACGGTCGATTGGCACCTTGTCAAAAGCACATCAACACATCGGGATAGCCCGCTTTTAAATCGTCGTGAACTCATAGACCGTCGTGCTGGACAGCCTTTCACCGGTTTTGAAGACCGGAGACGCGAACTGCGGGCAATTGACGGCATTGGGTACGAACTGGGTCTCCAGGCAGACCGCGCAATACCCCTCGTAGGTCCTGCCATCCTTCCCGTCCCTTGGTGTCCTGGGATATGGAGTATACAGGATGATGCACGGCATATCCGTGTAGACATTCATCCTGCGGCCCGCCGACCTGGAAACCAGTTCCGCCGTCTGTCGGAATCCCTCGCCGTTCAGCAGGAAAAAGTCATCGTACTGATGCGGATCGGATTTGAAGAAACCGGTCGTATCGGATTCCATCGCTTCCCGGATGTTGCGCAGAGCGCGGAAATCGGAACTTCTCCCGGAGACATCCACAGCTCGTCCGTCCGGAATCTTGTATTGATCCACCCATGCGGTGGAATCGGCGTCGATCCTCAGGTCATGCTCCCGGATGTCTCCGCCCGACAAATTGAAATAGGCATGATTGGTGGGACATAACACCGTATTCCCGTGCGGCTCCATCTCATATTCAATCTGCAGCCTGCTGTCATCATCGAACCGGAAGACAATGGAGACATCGACGGAACAGTCGAATCCGCTTTCACCAGGATCCCTGTAACTCATTTTTACCGTTTGCGGGTTCAGGACCTCTGCTGAAAACATCGCTCTTGCATAGTTTCCGCCTGCGCTGTGGAGACAGTGTCCGTCCAGATTGCAGTCAAGCTGCGTGACTTTGCCATCGATCTCGAATCTGCCGAACGCGATCCGATTGGCGCACCGGCCGATCGTCACGCCCTCGAACGAGTAACCCGCCAGATCCACAGCGTTTCGAGCGCCCAGCGTCACATCACCGATCCGGCCGAAGCCGTCCAAGACATGGATGCGATGCAGAGAAGCGCCTCGATTTAGAATCTCGACGTACTCGCCCTTGCTGTTTCGTATCGTGTGCATTGTGATCCGTGTTCCATCCGGAAGAACTCCAAACTCACCAGTATCGACCATGATTACCACCTCCAGGATCCATTGTGAACGGAATGGTCATAGAATGTCGTCAAGCCCGGTCTGTCGGTAAAACAAAAACCCCCGGCATGACGCCGAGGGCTTCTGAGTGGTGCGCCTTCACGGATTCGAACCGGGGACCCACTGATTAAGAGTCAGTTGCTCTACCAACTGAGCTAAAGGCGCATACCGTTCACCCACCGGATCGGTTGCGAGCGAACGGGGTTATTATACTGACTCTTCGGCTGGCTTGTCAAGGCGAACATCCGGGATTAGCGGTCGATTTTCGCTCCGCATTCCGGACAGAATTTTGCCGCGCCAACCGGTTTCCCGCAGGCGGGGCAAGCCGTCTGCATGGTCTTGCCGCATTCCGGACAGAACTTCGCGTTCGAGTCGACCGGCTTGCCGCAGGCAGGACAGGCGACGGTCGCTGCGGCTGCCGCAGCGGCTGCGACCGGTGCGGCAACGGGATGCATCGCGCCGGCCATGCCCTGTGCGATGACCGTCCCGACACCCAGACCGACGCCAAGGCCGGCGCCATCGAGTCCTCCGCCCGGACGGTCCGCGGACTTGCCGATCGCTGTCGCCGTCTGGAACTGGGTGTATCTCCCCATATCCCCTACCACGTTCATCTGGGATTGGGCGTCGATCGCCTTCTCCACTTCCTCGGGAAGCGAGATGTTCTCGACGACCAGGCGGACGAGAGAAAGCCCGAGATTCGTGAATTCCACCGCTGCGCGTTCCGCGATCATCCGGCTCAGCTCGGAGTATTGTGATGCCAGCTGGAGCGCCGGGATCTTGGCCTCGCCGACCACTTCGCTGAACAGGGAGACAATCGATTTCTTCAATTGGCCGCTGATGCCCTCGACTGTGAATTCGGCTTTTGTTCCGAACACTTCTTTCAAGAAAACGGCGGCGTCCACAACCCGGAACGAATAGATGCCGAATCCGCGGATGCGCATGACGCCGAAATCCGCGTCCCGCATCATCACCGGGTTCGATGTTCCCCATTTCTGGTCCGTGAATTGCCGGGTGTTGACGAAATACACTTCCGACTTGAATGGAGACTTGAAACCGTGCTTCCAGGATTTGAGCACCGTGAGGATCGGCATGTTCTCCGTTGTCAGCTCATAACGGCCGGGTGTGAACACGTCCGCGATCTGTCCCTCGTTCACAAACACGGCGACCTGGGACTCCCGAACGGTCAGCTGGGCTCCCATGTTGATCTCACGGCTGCCATCCTCGAAGCGATAGACCATGAGATCGGTGGAATCCTCTGTCCATTCAATGACCTCGACGAACTGTGACTTGATGAAATTGAAAAGACCCATGCTTGTTCCTCCTTGTCTAATCAGGCCGATCCATCGATCCGGTCCTGCAGGGCTTCCTGTCCTTTCCGGTGTCCGGCGGGGTTCCGCTGTATCGAGATCCCTTGCATGCGTGCGAGGATCCCGCGGGCGGCATGGACTCCGCTGGCGCCGGCCTGCGACAATCCGCGTGTGATCCCCGAGCCGTCGCCGACCGCGAAGAGGCCGCGGATTCCGGTTTCCAGTTCCGGACTCAAGACCAGCCGGGAACTGTAGAACTTGACTTCAACGCCATATAATAGCGTATCATGATTCGCCGTTCCCGGCGCAAGCCGATCCAGAATTCGGATCATTTCGATGATGTTGTCCAGATGTCGTTTGGGCAGGACAAGACTTAAATCCCCCGGGGTCGCCGCCAAAGTCGGACGGACAAATCCTTGAGCCAGCCGGTGCTCGTTGGTCCTGCGGCCGTCCAGCAGGTCCCCGAACCGCTGGACCAGCACGCCTCCGCCCAGCATGTTGGACAGGGACGCGATCCGTTTCCCGTACTGGTAAGGTTCATGGAACGGCGAAGTGAAAATATTGCTGACCAGAAGAGCGAAGTTCGTGTTCTCGCTTCCCAGAGCGGGATCGGCGTAGCTGTGCCCGTTTACGGTGATGATGCCGTCGGTGTTTTCCGTCACGACGTACCCGTTGGGGTTCATGCAGAAAGTTCGGACGATGTCCCGGTATCCCCGGGTCCGGTACTGGAGTTTCGCCTCGTACATCGCATCTGTGACTTCCTTGAAAACCAGGGCGGGCAGTTCGATGCGAACGCCGATGTCGACCTGATTGTTCACCATCGACAGGCCGAGCCTCCGGCACTGGTCGGCAAACCATTCCGCGCCTGCACGGCCGGGGGCCGCGACAACAAAATCGCTTTTCAGGTTCCCCTGAGAGGTTTCCAGGTCAAATCCGCCGTCACGCGCGACGATGGATTTGACCTGTGTCCTGCATTGGATCTCCAAGCGGTCCTTAAGCCAGTTGTATTGTCGGAGGAGGATCTCCCGGTTCCTTTCCGTACCGATATGCTTGCATCGAGCGTCCAGTAGGTGCAGGTCCAGACTCAGCGCCTTGCGTCGGATCGAGTCCGCGCTTTCATTGCGTGTGGAGAAGGACTCGGAGGGCGCGCCGAACTCCTGGTTGACCGAATCAACGTATTCGATCAGATCCATAAGCACTCGGTCCGGCATATACTCACCCAGCCATCCGCCGAAGCGGGTTGTGAAATTGAACTTGCCGTCGGAGTAGGCTCCGGCTCCTCCGAATCCGCGCATGACCGCGCAGGTAGCGCATCCGATGCAGCTGGAAGCGTTTCCGGCGATGATCGGGCAGACCCTGGAACCGATCTCCGGCCCTTGTTCCAACAAGATGACCCGAATGCCTTCACGGCTCCGGACAAGCTCGTACGCGGCGAAAATCCCGGCGATTCCGGCGCCGACAACGGCAACGTCGTAGCGGTCTGAGTCCGGCATGTGTCTCCCTCGTTTCAATCCGATGAGATGCGCCTGCGTTGAACCATGAACTCATTTTAGCATATGCCTGGCAAATGGTTTCGCACGTCCGTTGACCGCAGTCCGTTGATTTTCCGAGGCAATGGTGTTAGCGTATATTTACATTTTACAGGACGTTCGTCCCCGCCGGACCATCGTCAGTCAGGAGCGCGATATGGAAGTGATTAACGGCAGCATTGTCAGCCCTTTGGGGTTTCGAGCCCAGGGAGTCGCGTGCGGAATAAAGAAGAACGGCGGCCGCGACCTCGCGCTGGTCCTTTCCGATGTGCCTGCGGTCTGCGCGGCGGTCTTTACGCGCAACCTGGTCAAGGGCCACTCGCTGCAGTTGAGCATGAAGCATATGAAAGGCGGTCTGGCTCGGGCGGTAGTCGTCAACAGCGGCAATGCCAACGCGTGCATCGGCGCCCGCGGGGATCACGACGCCCTGACGATCGCGGAAGCGGTCGCCGCCCGGGTTGGTTGTCCGATTGACCAGGTTCTGCTCAATTCCACCGGCGTCATCGGACAGCCGCTGCCCATGGACCGGTTGCTTGCGGGTATTGCGTCCGCCGCCGCCGCGCTTGAGCGGTCCGACGAGGCGGGACATGCCGCGGAAGCCGCGATCATGACGACGGACACGATCCCCAAGGAAGCGACGGTCGTTTTTGAAAAGGACGGCCGCACGGTGACGGTGTCCGGCATGGCCATGGGCTCCGGCATGATCCACCCCGACATGGCCACCATGATCGGAATCCTAACAACCGATTGCGCCGTCGATGCGGCTACGCTGCAGTCCACCTTGAAAACCGCTGTCGCGACCTCCTTCAACCGTGTTTCCGTCGACGGGGACACCAGCGTCTGCGACATGGTTGCGGCCATGGCCAACGGCATGGCCGGCAACACACCGATCACTTCGCCGGATGACGACCTCACCGAAGCCCTCCGGCTTGTCTGCGAGTCGTTGGCGCGCCTGATCGCGCAAGACGGTGAAGGCGCAACGAAGCTGGTCGAGATCGTCGTCCGTGGAGCGCGCACCCCGGATGACGCCTATCGCCTGGTCCAGGCCGTCGCCAAGTCCCCGCTGGTCAAGACGGCGATGTTCGGCGAGGATGCGAACTGGGGGCGCATCCTGACTGCAGCAGGCTACTCCGGCGCCGCTTTCGACCCTGCGGTGTGCGATATCCATATCGGTGACCTGCAGGTGTGCCAGGGCGGCTGTGCGCTGCCCTTTGACGAGATTCGCGCGAAAGAGATCCTATCCCGGCCCGAGATCGTGATCCTGCTTGAGATGAACGAGGGCGACGCCTGGGATCGTGTCTGGACCTGTGATTTCTCGTATGATTATGTCCGCATCAACGGCAGTTACCGTACATAAAAACAACCGGCACCCTGGTGCCGGTTGCCTCAAAACTTAAAACCAGGATCAGAGGGTGTCGAAGTGTACGGCGCCCTCTTTCCATATCGCGGCGATGCCGATCGTCCCATTCAGCTTGCCGGACAAATACAAATCGGCCAGCGGATCCTCGATCATGCGCTGGATGGTTTTTCGCAGCGGACGTGCGCCATACTTGTCATCGAATCCCTTCTCGGCCAGCATATCCTTGATCGTGTCATCGAAAACCAGCTTAAGACCTTTGTCGCTCATGCTGGTGACCACCTCACGCAGCATGAGGTCAACGATCTTGCGGATCTCCTCGCGCGTCAGCATATGGAACACAATGATCTCATCGATGCGGTTCAGAAACTCCGGACGGAACATCTCCTTGAGGACGGTGTTCACTCGGCTCGCCATCGCGACCTGGCCTTCCGCGCCGAACCCGAAACCGTTGGATTTGAGAGTGGTGCCGGCATTGGAAGTCATGATGATGATCGTGTTCTCAAAGTTGACAAGCCGGCCGTGACTGTCCGTCAGGCGTCCGTCGTCCAGGATCTGCAGCAGGATGTTGAACACATCCGCATGGGCTTTCTCGATCTCGTCCAGCAGAATGACCGAGTAGGGCTTTCGACGGACCTTTTCCGTCAGCTGCCCGCCGTCGTCGTATCCGACGTAGCCCGGAGGCGAACCGATCAGTTTGCTGACCGTATGCGGCTCCATGAATTCGGACATGTCCAGTCGGACCATGGCGTCCTCGCTGGAGAACATGGCTTCCGCGAGCGCCTTGACCAACTCGGTCTTGCCGACGCCGGTCGGCCCGACAAAGATGAAGGATGCCGGCTTTCTCTTTTTCCCGAAACCCGCACGATTGCGGCGGATGGCGCGCGACACCGCCGACACCGCTTCGTCCTGGCCGATCAGCCGCTCATGCAGCCGTTCCTCAAGATGAAGCAGTTTTTCGGATTCGGTCTCCGTGATCCGCTGGACCGGTATGCCGGTCCACATCTCCACCACCCGCGCGATGTCCGCTTCCTGAATGGGCGTGGGGTTGAGTTCGGAGCGGATTTTGTCGATTTCGCCGCGGACACGCAGGATGGCGGACTTGGTCTCGGCCTGCTGCTCGAAAAATGCGACGTCACCCGAGTCGCGGCCGGGTTTGGTCTCGTCAAGCTCTTCCTGCCTTGACTCCAGCTCGTCGAGCTCGGTATGGAGCCGTTCGATGCGGACCAGTCTTTCGTCCTGGAGATTGATCTGAGAGCCGGCTTCATCCAGCAGGTCGATCGCCTTGTCGGGCAGGAACCGGTCCGTGATGTACCGGTCGGCCATTTTTACCGCAAACGCGACGGTCTCGTCGCTGTAGGAGACATTGTGGTGTTTCTCGTAATAGTCCCGGATGCCCTTCAGGATCTCCACGGCGTCCGCGGCAGAGGGTTCGTCGACGATGACGCGCTGGAAACGGCGTTCCAGCGCGGAGTCCTTTTCGATGAACCGGCGATACTCGTCCAGCGTCGTGGATCCAAGCACCTTGATCTCGCCCTTGGCCAAAGCGGGTTTCAGGATGTTGGCCGCGTTCATGGCGCCCTCGGCGTCGCCCGCTCCCATGAAGTTGTGGAGTTCGTCGATGACGAGAATGATGTTGCCGGCCTTGCGCGCTTCGTCGACGACGCCTTTCATCCGGCTTTCGAACTGGCCGCGGAACTGCGTTCCGGCGACCAGCGCGGTCATGTCCAGCAGATAGACCTCCTGGTCCAGCAGCTTAGCGGGTACGGACCCCTCGGCGATACGGACGGCCAGTCCCTCGGCGATCGCGGTCTTGCCCACCCCGGGCTCGCCCAGCAGCACGGGGTTGTTCTTGTTTCGCCGGTTCAGGATCTGCACGACCCGTTCCAGTTCTTTCTTGCGCCCGATGATGCGGTCGATCTTCCCCTCACCCGCTTTTCGGGTGAGGTTGGAGCCGTACATGTCCAGGAATTTGCGTCGGACCTCCCGACGGTTGCGGCCGGACTCCGTACGGTCCTCCCGCTGGCGTTCCGTCGGATGGTCGGAATCGCCGCCGATGGACGCCGGCAGCAGTTCGCCCCGGATCGGCCGCTGATCCCGTTCATCCTCGGGCTCGGTACCGGAATTCTCCTCCTGTTGCGCCTGCAGCGCGTTCAGGAAGGAATTCCCGCCGGGTTGCTGGTTGTCGGGGTCAAGCTGCTGGATCACGGCGCGGAACAGGTCATCGGGCCTGCTGTTTTCGAGGCCGGACATGGCCTGATTGAGGCGCTCCGTGATCTCGTCGATATTGCCGTCATGGATGCCGGCACCGGACAGCATCTCGTTCATGCCGCCAAGGCCGGTCTTGTAGGCGCATTTCAGGCAAATGCCCTCGTTGACCTGACGGCCGCTGTCGAAACGGGTCGTGAAAACGACGGCGATGTTCTTTTTACATATCACGCATTTGGACATTTATTCCTATTTTCCTCACTGTTCCTTGAAAAGTATACGGCCAAGATACTGGCCAGTATAGGACTCGGCGACCCTTGCCACCTCTTCCGGCGTACCCTGGGCGATGATACGCCCGCCGGCGTCTCCGCCCTCGGGGCCGAGA
>CAZNGQ010000037.1:0-16364 GCA_964572095.1 uncultured Oscillospiraceae bacterium | reverse complement strand
CTCGATCGGATCGGAGAGCGGTTTTCCGGCCTGCGGCAGAAGTATGTCCGCCAATTCGGCCAGTCCTACGTCTGCGAATCGCCGGATGCCGCCCTACTGGACAAGGCGTTCCAGCGGGAATGCGGCCGGCTGGGACTGCTTTTCAGGATGAAGGACATCTCCCTCCATATCCGGGGAGACTACTATACGGAACGGCAGACGAGCCTGTTCTAGCCGCGGACGCCGGAACCCGTGCCCCGCTTGAACACCTTGACGGTCAGGATGCCCTGCGCGTATTCCGCTTCGGCCTCGTCGACGATGGCTCCCAGCAGATGGTGGTGCTCCTTGCCGGGCCTCATGTCCAGAAGCTGCAGATAGTACTCCTCCAGTTCCGGCTGGAATCCGTCGGAGAGCGCCTGCCGGAACGCGCCGAAGTCCGCCGGTTCCCGCGGCGACGGTCCGCTGACCGCTATTCGGAACCCATCGAGTGACGGCTCGAACGAGACCTGCATTCCGTGGATGCCGCTGTCCAGAAAATACCCGATGACCTCCGCCAGGATCTGCCGGGCTTTTTCCGTTTCATGATCCATGCTTCCCGTGCCCCCTTTCCTTTTTCCGGACATCGGCCATATTCCGGATTCCATCGAAGAACGGAACGAGCGCCGCCGCGATGAATCCGCCGGAAAAGCCGTTGTTGTAAAGGTTCATCCCGGCATGCAGGTAACTGATGTTCATGACCATGGCCGCGTGCAGCGACCCGGCCAGCACGCCGGCCAATGTCCCGTAGTAGCCGCTGACCGGGGCCAGGGTCGTGCCGAACAGTGCCGTCAGCATGGCCACTGTCGAGCGGCTGTCGTACCGGTTGAACAGGCCGATCAGGAAAACGCCGGCGAAGATCGGGAGCACATTCCGGAGATGCTTGCCATAGGCGCCGAATCCGACGACCGTCAGAATCCCCCCGATCACCGGACCGTTCAACCGGCCGCCGGCCAGCAGGACATACGCGGTGGCGGCGAAGCCGAGCAGGGCCATGTTGACGACGGCCAGGCCAAAGCCGGAGACCAGGCAGAAGTCCGTGACCAGACGTCCCGACTGGTGCAGCAGATGCCGGAACCCCGTCAGGCGCCATCCGTTCAGCCGGAGCCCGAACAGCAGCATCAACAGGAAGGCCAGGCTGAGCAGGATCGCGGGCGAGCGGTTGGAGTAGGAGGAGACAAGGTTGACGGTACTGACTTCGACGCCGAAACTTCTCAGGACGGCGATAAAGAACATGCTGACAATGCCGGCGGTGAATCCGATGTTGTAGAGGTTGAACCCCTGGTGGAACCGCAGGAAGTGGTTGGACAGGGGTGGCAGCACAAAGCCGGCCAGCATGCCCGCCAGAACGCCCAGGACCAGGCCGGCCGGCTGCGGGAGTCCCAGGTTGAAGGCGATCTCGCTGACCAACGGCCCCAGCGCCGTGCCGTACAGGGCCTGCAGCAGATAGCGGTCGAACGGCGTGCGGCCGAGCCGCGCGTAGGTGAAGACGCCGAAGACGATCGGGAGGGAGTTGATCAGGTTTTTACCGAACAGCGAGAAGCCGGCCAGCGTGAAGATCGCCGCGATGACGGTTCCGCTGACACGCACCCGCGCGGCCCGGACCAGGAGAATTCCCAAAAATGTCATGAGCGACGCATTTATCAGCGCCGCGCCGACATTGGCCAGCGCAAAGTAGTCCGTCACCAGGTTGGCCGGCGACAGCAGGATGATCCGGCTACCTTTCAGGATGTCCGATGGTCGGTCGAAGCAGAAAGCCAGGATCGCGAGCAGTGCCGCGAAGGACAGCAGGAAGGCAAACCGGGTCGCCTCGGGGACATCCGGTGCCGGGCTTCGGACGAATCCGCCGTCCGCCTCCGGATTCCGGCGAAAGAAGGAAAAGGGCATCAGGTCATCACCTCCACAATCCCAAATCGGTAACGAAAAGGGGCGAAACCCTGTCGGGTTCCGTCCCTGATCTTCGTCTCGAACAATCAACGGCCGAACTGTCGTCGCCGGGACAGCGGCTTCCCGAGCACCTCGGCCAGGACGATACCCTGCGCCAGCTGGTCCGGATGCAGGGTGGACAGTGCGCGCAGCACTTCCGCCGCGCCCGGCGGATCCGCCGACACGGTACCGGCGGATGGGGCTGCGGCAGGTTCCGCGTCCGTGGTAAACGCCGGTATCGGGGCCCCTGAGGGTGTCGCGCCGGACGGTGCCGGCTGGCGGACCCCGGCGGCTTTCGCCACCGCGGCGGCATACAGCCGCGCCGCCTCCGCCTGCGCCGTCGTGGGGACGGACATCCCCGGGATGATCGGTCCCGACGCGGTCGGCATGTTCGCGCGTGCTTCCTCCATGATGCCGTCGTACAGCTCTTTCAGGGTTTCTCTCAAACCTGGCACAGGAGTTCACCTCCCTCCGCGGATCCCGTCGTCACTTGTGGTCCGCCGCTCCGGCCTCGGGTTTTCCCGCTCCGGCGATGGAACTCCGCATCTGGGTGTCGGAGATGACGTTCTGCATGTTGTAATAGTCCATGACGCCCAGTTTGCCCTCGCGAAGCGCCTGCGCCATCGCGCGCGGGACCTCGGCTTCCGCCTCGACGACCTTGGCGCGCATCTCGACGACCGCCGCCTTCATTTCCTGCTCCTGGGCGACCGCCATCGCGCGGCGCTCTTCCGCCTTGGCCTGGGCGATCCGCTTGTCCGCCTCCGCCTGGTCGGTCTGGAGCTGGGCGCCGATGTTGCGGCCGACATCCACGTCGGCGATGTCGATGGAGAGGATCTCGAACGCGGTGCCCGCGTCCAGGCCCTTACTCAATACGGTTTTGGAGATGCGGTCCGGGTTCTCCAACACGTCCTTGTGGGACATGGCGGAACCGATCGTCGTGACGATGCCTTCGCCGACACGTGCGATGATGGTCTGCTCGCCGGCGCCGCCGACGAGTCGGTCGATGTTGGCGCGGACGGTGACCCGGGCCTTGGCCTTGAGCTCGATGCCGTCCTTGGCGATGGCCGCGACCAGCGGGGTCTCGATGACCTTGGGGTTGACGCTCATCTGAACGGCTTCGAGCACGTCGCGCCCGGCGAGGTCGATGGCCGCCGCGCGTTCGAACACGAGGGGGATCTCCGCGCGCTGGGCGGCGATCAGGGCGTTGACGACCTTGTCGACGTTGCCGCCGGCCAGGAAGTGCGCCTCAAGCTGGTTGATGTTCACCGACAGGCCGGCCTTGATCGCCTTGATCAGGGGATTGACCACCCGGGTCGGAACAACGCGCCGCAGCCGCATGCCGATCAGGTTGAAGATGCCGACCTTGACGCCGGCCGCCGCAGCCGAGATCCACAATCCCACCGGAACGAAACTGAAAAACAGGGACAATACCAGAATGGCACCTGCGATGATGAGACCGTAGACATAAAAATCGCCCATTTTCAAGACTCCTTTTCTTTCCGCCGATCGGGACGGATGCCTATAAGACCGGTTTTACGATGATCCGGCGGCCTTCCGTCCGGATGATGAGAATACGGGTCCCCTGCTCGATGAAAGCGCCCTCTGTCACCACGTCCAGCCGCTGTCCGTCGAACTCCCCGGTCCCGGCCGGACGCAGGACCGTGATCGCCACGCCCTCCTTGCCGACCAGCGCGGAGTTGTCCGCGGTCGCGGAGAAACCGTTCTCGCGCCGGGCGGACGACCACAGCACCAGCTTTTTGGACAGTTTACCCTTCTTCGCCGAACGCAGGACGAAGAAAATCGCCAGCGCGACGATCAACAGCAGGATGACGATCATCACCACCGCCTCGAGGACCGTCTCCGCGGTAAGGACGATGCCGATGACCACCATGATCAGTCCGGCGCCGCCCACGATGCCAAAGCCCGGCACGAACATCTCGACGGTCAGCAGCAGCAGCCCGATGACGAACAGGGTTGCCGACAGCGTGTCGATGTTGTCGACGAAACTGAAAAGGCCCAGTACCAGTTTGACCGGTTCCAAAGTGAATCCCTCCTCCATGAACTGCCCTTGACATGAAATCCTGGAATCATTATAACCCTTGTCACGCGAAACCCGTAAATCGAGAGGGTTGCGCGTGAGTGTTGGTGATATGATGGGTGGGATCGGTGTTCCGGTTTGTACCGTAGATCCAGGATTTTAAAAGTAAAGTCAGGATGAGGTGTAAGCAAATGGGAGACAAGAATCCGAAAAAGACCCCCAAAAAGAAAAAGGCCGTAGAAAAAGCCGTTCCGACCGCGGCGGCTCCGGAAGCCGCACAGGTAAAGAAACCCAAGAAGTAGACAACGGAACCCGACAGCCACAAAGGAGACACTCGCCGCAAGGACGTGTCTTCTTCCATATGGAACCGGACGGATGACCGAGATGAGAGACCGAACGACCAGCCGACCCGTTTTCGGCATCACCAGCTATGCCTACCGGTACCACATCGGAACGCCGGATTTCGTCCCGGGGGAACCGATGTCGGCGGCCGGATTCCTGGAGGCTGCGCACCGGCTGGGGTGTTCGAGCGCGCAGATGTGCGAAAACCTCGGTTTTGCCGCGCTGGACCGCGAAGAACTGCTGTCCATCCGCGACACGGCCGGGCGGCTCGGGCTGTCGCTCGAGATCGGCATGCGCACGCTCACGGAGGAGAGTCTGGAGCTGCACCTGGCGCTTGCCGGACTTCTCGCATCCCGTTTTCTCCGGATCGTGCTCGGAACAGGATCGGATTATCCGGAGGCGGAGCCGGACCGGCTGGCCGGCCGGGCGGTTTCGATTTTACGCAACGCCGTACCCTGGTGTGAGAAGAACGGGGTGTCGATCGGACTGGAAAACCATTTCGACCTGCCCACCCGCCGGCTCGTCGAGGTCGTCGACCAGGTGGGCAGCGGACGGGTCGGTCTGGTATTCGACACGACCAACGCGCTGGGATTCGGCGAGCGGCCCGAAGAGACACTGGCCCTGATGGGTTCCCGGGTGATGTCGATCCATCTCAAGGACTACCGTTTCCAGAAGGTGGAGGCCGGGTACCGGATCGGCGGAACGGTTCTGGGGGAGGGGCTCCTGCAGGACGCGGACATCCTGCGGACGGCCTTCGGGCTCAACCCGGCCGCTTCGGTTCTTCTGGAGATGACGATCCGCAGGGATCCGTCGATGTCCGCCGGGGAGACGACCCGGTGGGAGGAGGCCGCCATTGGGAAGAGTGCGCTTCGGCTCAAAGAAACGCTGGATTTGTTGAAACGAGAGAGGGAAGACCGATGAACAAGCTTGCGATCATCTCCGGATTTCTGGGCAGCATCAAGAACCGGTACATGTCGTACCAGGAAGAGCGGCCGCTCGCGGAGAAGCTCCGGATGGCCGCCGAAGTCGCGGGGATCTCCGGCCTGGAGGTCTGCTACCCCCAGGATTTCGCGGATCCGGCCGGACTCAAGGCGTTGCTCAAGGCCAGCGGACTCGAAGTGTCCGCCGTCAATTTCCGGTCGCGCCGGACGGGACAATGGATGAGGGGCTCCTTTTCCTCGCAGCTTCAAAACGAGCGGGACGAAGTTGTCGCGGAACTGAAGACGGCGATGGACAGGGCCCTGGACCTGGGCTGCAACAGGGTCTCCACCTGTCCCCTGAACGAAGGCCACGACTACCCGTTCGAGCTGGATTACGGCATGGCCTACGACAGTTTCGAGGAGACGGTCGGACAAGCGGCCCTGCACGATTCCGACGTCCGGATCTGCATCGAGTACAAGCAGAACGACCCCCGGGCCCGCTGCCTGCTGGGAAACGCCGGCGAGACGCTGGCGTTCTGCCAGAACCTGGGCCTGGCCAATGTCGGCGTGACGCTGGACATCGGGCACTCGATCCAGGCCGGCGAGCGCCCCGCGCAGTCCGCGGTCATGCTGGCCCGGGCGAACCGGCTCTTCTACGTGCACCTCAACGACAACGACAAGTTCTGGGACTGGGACATGATTCCGGGAGCCTACAATTTCTGGGATTTCATTGAATTTTTCTATTATCTGAGAAAAGTCGGGTACGACGACTGGTTCTCGTACGACATTTATCCCAAGGAAATCGACACGGTGCGCACATTCGAGGTGGCGGCCGGCATCACCCGCAAGCTGATGGACCTTTCCTGCCGGCTCCAGCCGGAAAAGGTCGAGGAACTGCTGGCAAAAAGGGATCCGACCGAGAGCATGCGGTATATCTACAGCATCCTGTGAACCATCATCCGTTGTCGGGAACCGGGCGGTCCGTCAGGCAAACGCAGGCGCTCCTGCGGCGTTGAATTCGTCGAGCAGCGTCCGGACCAGCTCCTTGACGGAGACGATCCGGTCGGTGCGCCACGCGTTGTCGCCCGCAAAAGCGAATCCGTGCGCCAGCCGGCCTTTCTGCGCGTTGAGCAGCGCCAGCGCGATGCAGTAGGGGCTGTCGCCCTGCTTGCAGGTCACGATGCAGTGGTACGGGCAGGCAAAGGGTTTTTTCTTTCCCTCTTCCACATCCTGCAGAAACGCGTTGCCGATCGCGCGGCCGGGCATGCCGACCGGGCTCGAAATGATCCGGATATCCTCCTGGCGGCTGTCCAGGTAGGCTTTCTTGAAGGCATCCGACGCGTCGCATTCCGTCGTCGTGACGAAACGCGTGGCCATCTGGACGCCGGAGGCACCGAGATCCAGCATGCGGCGGATGTCCCCGCCGGTAAAGACGCCGCCGCCGGCGATGACGGGAATGGCGCGGCCCGCGGCCTCCCCGATCGGGCGGACCGCCTCAAGCACCTGCGGCAGGAGCCTCTCCAGCGAATAATTCGGGTCGTCGATCTGTTCCCGCTTGAATCCCAGATGCCCGCCGGCACGAGGGCCTTCGAGCACAAAGCCGTCCGGCACGTAGTTGAACTTCTCGATCCACCGCCTGGCGATCAGCGCCGCAGCCCGTCCGGACGAGATGATGGGGACCAGGCGGGTCGAGACGGACCCGAGCAGCAGGCCGGGAAGGTTCAGCGGCAGACCCGCTCCGGCGAAAATGATGTCGATCCCCTCTTCGACGGAAGCCTTGACCATGTCCGCGAAATCGGTCAGCGCGACCATGATGTTGACGCCGAGAATCCCGCGGGTCATCGCGCGCGCCTTGCGGATCTCCTTTTTCAGCGCCCGGATGTTCGCCTCCGCGTAGTTCGTCGCGAAATCCGGCTCGAACATGCCGGCACAGGCGGCGGAGATCACGCCGATCCCGCCCTCGTTCGCCACGGCCGAGGCCAGCCCCGCCATGGAGATTCCGACTCCCATGCCGCCCTGGACGATCGGGAGATCCGCCTGGAGACGGCCTATGTTCAGGCTTTTCATGCCGGGTATGGTCATGATGTTCCTCCGCTCATGTCAAGAAGATCGTTGTCCGCACAGGATATTCCATTAACCGGCAACTTTCAACTGAAAGGCGCTTTTCCCGGGAGCTTCACGGAAGTGGTTCCTAATGACGATTGAAAACGATCCACTTTTTTCGCTGTTATCGCAAAATACGGGAGAAACGGTAACATATGTGCTCCAAACACCCGTTGACCGGCTGAAAAATCGGGGTATAATGCTTTTTGCAGCTTGCAGGAATCCAAGGACGGTCTGCAGTGGTGGCACGATTCGGGCAACTGGCGCATACTTCATAGGGGAAGTGCGACAGACCGGATCCGGCCTCCTGCCGACAGGCGGTATTGGCCTCCTGCATTTTTCACGTCTGAAGGAGTGGATATGACCCTCGTTATCCTCCTGATCCTGACCCCGCTCGCGGCCGCCGCCATCCTGGCATTGACGCGCAATGCGGCTGTCCGGACCGTTACGGTGATCCTGTCCTGTGCCGGCATCGCCGCGCTGTCGATCCTGGTTTCGATCGACTGCTTCTCCGAAACGGAACTGTACTATGTGGTGGAGTCCCGCCTGGTCAACTACGCCATGTTCATCGTCGAGATCCTGGTCACACTGTTCATCGTCGGGCTGTCCATTCGGTATAAGAAGCCCCTGGCCGGCCTCCTCGCGGTCATCCAGACCACGGCGCTCGTCCTGTACGAGCTGTCCGGCCACCATCTGGTCCACACGTTGACACACCACTTTTTCGTGGACAAGCTGAGTATGGTGATGTGCGTCATCGTCGCGTTCGTCGGCGGGCTTATCTGCATCTACGCGCTTTCGTACATGAAGTCGTATCACCGGCACCACCCCGAGGTGAAGGATCGGCGCAACATCTTCTTTTCCGTCATATTCCTGTTCTTCGCGGCCATGTTCGGCATCGTCCTGTCCAACGATCTCGTCTGGATCTATCTGTTTTGGGAGATCACCACGCTCTGCTCCTTCCTGCTGATCGGCTATACGAGAACGGACGAGGCGCTGCACAACGCGTTCGACGCCTTGATCTACAATCTGGCCGGCAGCCTGTTCCTGGCCGCCGGGATCATCTATTTCGGCATGCGGTTCCACGTGACGGAACTCAAGGACATCCTGGTCCGGGCCGGGAACCCCGCGGCCGTCGCCATACCCGCCCTGTTCATCGCGATCGCCGGCATGGCGAAATCCGCGCAGATGCCGTTTTCCAAATGGCTGCTGGGCGCGATGGTCGCGCCGACGCCGGTTTCAGCCCTACTGCACTCCTCCACGATGGTCAAGGCCGGGGTCTACCTGATCCTGCGGGTCTCTCCGCTGCTGCAGGGAGGCACGGCGGGATTCTTTGTCTCGGCGATCGGCGGGCTGACCTTCCTGTCGGCGTCGCTGATGGCCATCACGAAGAGCGACGCCAAAAAGGTGCTTGCCTTTTCGACCATCGCGAACCTGGGGCTCATCGTCTGCTGCGCCGGGATCGGTACCTATGAGGCGCTCTGGGCGGCACTGTTCCTCATCATCTTCCATGCGGTCTCCAAGTCGCTGCTGTTCCTGTCGGTCGGTTCCGTGGAGGACCTGATGGGCAGCCGGGACATCGAGGACATGCACGGCCTGATCGTCAAGCTGCCGGTCATGGCGCTCCTGATCACCGTCGGCATCGCCGGCATGTTCCTGGCCCCGTTCGGCATGCTGATCTCCAAGTGGGCCGCCATGAAGGCGTTCCTGGATTCGGGCAACATGGTGGCGTTGTTCACGCTGGTCTTCGGCAGTGCCGCCACGCTGTTCTACTGGACGAAATGGCTCGGCAAGATCGTCGCGATCCGCCATACCAGCGAGCGTCTGAACATCGCGCCGCCCCTGGCACAGAAGACCGCGCTGTTCACACTGGCCGTGTTCACGGTGGCGAACTGCCTGCTGTTCCCTGTCGTGTCCCGCTATATCGTCGAGCCCTACCTGCTCCAGACTTTTGGACGGTCGCAGGTGATCATCGGCGCGGGCAACCAGCAGATCATGCTGCTGCTGCTGGGCATGATCCTGCTCCTGCCGGTCGGACTGCGTTTCCTCACCCGGGGCGGCCGGCTGACGACGGTCTACATGAGCGGTGTAAACACGGGCGACGACCGGCATTTCATCGGCGCCGGCGGCGAGGAAAAACGGATGTACCTCTCCAACTGGTACATGGACCGGTATTTCGGCGAGGCCAGGCTGTTCCGCATCTCCACGGTGGCCACGGCGGGTCTCCTGGTGTTTGCCTTGATCTATATGATCGGGAGCGCGATATAGTATGAAATGGCTGTATGTACTCGGTTACCTGCTGCTGGCCCCTTTCGTCGGGGGTCTGCTGGCCGGCATCGACCGCAAGATCTCGGCACGCATGCAGGGCCGCTTCGGCCCGCCGGTCCTGCAGCCGTTCTACGACGTGGCCAAGCTGTTCCGCAAGGAATTCGCCGTGGTCAACAAGGCCGAGACGTTCCTCGTGATCATGTTCCTGTTGTTCATGATGGTGACCGGCGCCCTCTTTTTCATGGGCGGCGATCTCCTGCTTGTCATTTTCGCCCTGACGCTGTCGAGCATCTTCCTGCTGATCGCGGCCTATTCGACCAACTCCCCCTACAGCAACCTCGGCGCCGACCGGGAACTCCTGGCCATGATGGCGTACGAGCCGATGATCCTGTTCACCGCGATGGGATTCTACCTGGTCGTCAAGTCGTTTTCCATCCCCGCCATCCTGGGCGCCCCGGTGCCGGCGGTCCTGTACATGCCCGGCCTGTTCGTCGGGTTCGTGTTCATCCTGACGTTCAAGTTCCGCAAGTCCCCCTTTGACATCTCGACTTCGCACCATGCGCACCAGGAACTGGTCAAGGGCCTCACGACCGAGTTCGTCGGCCCGACCCTGGCGCTGGTGGAGCTGACGCATTGGTATGAGAACGTGATGCTGCTGGGTTTTGTCTACCTGTTTTTCTCCTGGGACGCGGGCTGGAGTCCGGCCGTTGCCGTCGCCGCCTGTATCCTCACATACTTTTTCGAAATTCTCGTGGACAACACATTCGCGCGCGTCCGCTGGAAAATGGCGCTGGGGTCCACCTGGGTGCTGACCGCAACCGCCGGATTCCTCAACGTCGTCATTCTGTCCCTGATCCTGTGAAGGTGCTTATGAAGAAGATTTTCAGAAAATCGCCCTGGGTCATCCACTACAACGGCTCGAGCTGCAACGGCTGCGACATCGAGGTGCTGGCATGCCTCACCCCGCTGTACGACCTGGAGCGGTTCGGGATCGTCAACACCGGCAACCCCAAGCATGCGGACATCTTGCTGGTCACCGGCACGGTCAACCCGCAGGGCGAAGGCGCGCTCCGCCAGATCTACGAGCAGATGCCGAATCCCAAGGCCGTGGTGGCGATCGGCATCTGCGCGACCGGCGGCGGGGTCTTTGCGGATTGCTACAATGTCCTGGGCGAAGCGAATAAGGCCGTCCCGGTGGATGTGTACGTGCCCGGCTGCGCAGCCCGACCGGAATCCATCATCGACGGCGTCGTCAAGGCGGCCCTGATCCTGGATGAACGGTGCCAGGGGATCCGGGATGCACGAAAACGAAAACACGCGACAGTAAAAGGTGGTCTGAATGGTTAAACAGGAATTCTCCGGCGTCACGCCCCTCGAGCTCCTCAACCGTGTCAGCGACCTGCGCGAGCAGGGATGCCGGCTGATCCAGATCTGCTGCAGCGCCAAGGGGGACGGCTACGAGATCGACTACTCCTTCGACCGGGACTACACGTTCATCGACCTGAAAATGCAGGTCCTGCCGGAGGAAGAGATCCCGAGCATCAGCCTGGTGTTTCCGCCCGCGTTCCTGTATGAAAACGAGATCGAGTCGCTGTTCGGGCTGAAAGTCATCCACAAGTCGGTGGACTTCGGCGGGAAACTGTACCAGACCGCACGCCCGGCGCCGTTCGCCGACCAGCCGAAGGAGGGGAGCTGACATGGGAAACCGATCCATCATCCCCTTTGGCCCTCAGCACCCGGTGCTGCCCGAGCCGATCCACCTGGACCTCGTCATCGAGGACGAGCGGGTCGTCGAGGCGATCCCGTCCATCGGCTACATCCACCGCGGGCTGGAAAAGCTGGCGGAAGCCCGGGACTACCAGGAATACGTGTATGTCGCGGAACGCGTCTGCGGCATCTGCAGTTTCATGCACGGCATGGGATACTGCATGGCGGTGGAGGAGATCATGGGGATCACGCTGCCCCGCCGTGCCGAATACCTGCGCGTGATGTGGGCGGAGTTGGCTCGGCTGCAGAGCCACCTGCTCTGGATGGGCCTGCTGGCGGACGCGTTCGGGTTCGAGAGCCTGTTCATGCACTGCTGGCGCCTGCGGGAGAAAATCCTCGACATCATGGAGATGACGACGGGGGGACGCATCATCTTTTCCATCAACAAGGTCGGCGGGGTGCGCCGCGATGTCGACGAGGCGTCGTTCCAGATCATCCGCTCGACGCTCAGGGACCTCCTGGTTGAGTTCAAAAACGCGGAGAAGACCTTCCTGACCGACCGCTCGGTGATCCACCGGCTGCGCGGGATCGGCGTGCTGACCCGCGACGAGGCGCACACGCTGGGTGCCGTCGGCCCCATGATGCGGGCGAGCGGCATCGCGCGCGACATGCGCCAGACCGGCTATTCCGTTTACGGCGAGCTGGAGTTCGAGATTCCCGTGTCGACGGACGGCGACAGCTACGCCCGCTGCGAAGTGCGGCTCAAGGAGATCCACACCTCGATCGACCTGATCCTGCAGGCGATCGACCACATGCCGGAGGGCGAGATCGAGGCCCGTCCCAAGGGGCTGCCGAACGGCGAGAGCTTTGTCCGGCTGGAGCAGCCGCGCGGCGAGGTCGTGTACCACGTGCGCGCGGACGGCACCAAATTCCTCAAGCGGTTCCGCGTCCGCACCCCGACGTTCGCGAACCTCCCGTCCCTGCTCAAGATCCTCGAGGGACGGAGCCTCGCGAACGTTCCCGTCATGATCCTGACGATTGACCCGTGCATCAGCTGCACGGAACGGTGACCCGCATGTCGATCATGAACTTTGCCCTGACCGTATTGAGAAACCTGCGCTCCGTCCCGGCCACGCGGATGTATCCGGTCACGAAGCGCGCGGCGTTCCAGCGCACACGTGGGTCGATCGGGATCTCCATCCGCGACTGCATTTTCTGCGGGCAGTGCCAGCGGCGCTGTCCGGCCGCCGCGATCGCCGTCGACAAGCCGGAGCGGACCTGGACGATCAACCGGCTCAAATGTGTGCAGTGCAACTCCTGCGTGGAGGTCTGCCCCAAGAAGTGCCTGACCATGCGGAACGCGTACACGCAGCCTTCGCTGGAACAGTCGGTCGAAGTGTTCCGGGATGCATGAGTATCCGATCACGCTGGAGATCATCCGGCTGGCGGAGCAAGCGGCCCGCAAGGGGAATGCCCGCCGCGTCGGCCGGATCAGCCTCGTGATCGGGGACCTGTCCGGCTATGTCGGCGAGAGCGTGAAAATGTACTTTGACGAGATCTCACGGGGCACCTTGTGCGAAGGCGCGGACCTGGAAATCCGCAGGATCCGTCCGCTGGTGCAATGCGCGTCCTGCGGGAAACAGTTTGAACGAAAACCGTTCGCCTACACCTGCCCGGACTGCGGCGGCGAGGCGAGGCCGACCGGGATCGGTACGGAATTCTACATCGACCACATCGAGGTCGAGACATCGGACAGCCCGCCGGCCGGCGCCTGACCGGCCCGGCATCATGCCCCTTAACGGGAGGACACCTCTTAAATGGAAAGAATCGAAGTCCAGCAGAACATCTACGACGCGAACGACCGGATCTCGGCGGAGACGAACCGGTCGCTTTCGGCGAGGGGCCTTTTCGCGGTGAACGTCATGGGCGCGCCGGGCGCGGGCAAGACCTCCGTCGTCCTCGGCCTGGCCGAGCGCCTGGGCCTGCGCTGCTATGCCATCGAAGGCGACATCGAAGCCGACTTCGACACCCGGACGCTGCGCGCGCGCGGCATCGAGACGGTCCAGATCAACACGCACGGCGAATGCCACCTGGACGCCCCGCAGGTCCGCGACGCGGTGGCCGGCCTGGACGCCGCGGAGCCCGGGGTGCTGTTCATCGAGAACATCGGCAACCTGGTCTGCCCCGCAGAATTCACGATCGGGGAACACCTCCGGATGCTGGTCGTCACGGCGACGGACGGGAGCGACAAGCCGTACAAGTACCCGCTCGCGTTCGAAAAGGCCGATGTCATCGTGCTCAACAAGACCGACCTGCTTCCGTATGTCGATTTCGACGAGCCCTTTTTCATGGCCGGCGTCCGTGCCCAGAACGCGGACGTGCCGGTCTTCAAAGTGTCTGCCCGAAACGGCAGCGGGTTGGATGGGTTTGCGCAATGGATGGCCGACCGGGTGAAAACGTCAAAAGCATAAGGATCCGCCTGTACGGCATCGTCCAGGGCGTCGGGTTCCGGCCGTTCACGGCGTGGAACGCGGCTGCGCGCGGGATCACCGGCACGGTCCGGAACCTCGGCGCCAGCCTGGATGTGACGGCGGTCGGGGACGGGGAGTCGCTGGAGGCTTTTCTGCGGGAACTGACCCAAAACCCGCCGCCCAACGCGCGGATCATCCATGCCGACGTCACCGAGGTGCCCGTCCGCGCGTTCGACGCGTTCACCATCGAACCCAGCGACGCCGGGGACGCGCGCGTGTTCATCCCCGCGGACATCGGTGTATGCGCGGATTGCCTGCGGGAGATGGCCGACCCCGACGACCGCAGGTTCGCGCACCCGTTCATCAGTTGCGTCTCCTGCGGCCCGCGCTACAGCATCATCGAGGACACCCCCTACGACCGGCACACGACGACCATGCGGGATTTCCGCCTGTGCCCCGCCTGCGCCCAGGAGTACCACGACGCGCTGGACCGCCGGTGCCACGCCCAGACCGTTTCGTGCCACGACTGCGGGCCGGGCCTGGTCTTTACCGGACCGGACGGCCGGGAGACCGGCGGGGCGGAGGCGTTCCGCGCCGCGGCCGGCGTGCTCCGGACCGGCGGCATCCTCGCGGTCAAGGGGATCGGCGGCTACCACCTCGCCTGCGACCCTGACGACGAACATGCGGTGGCGCGGCTGCGCGTGGTGAAAAAGAGGGAACGCAAACCGTTCGCGGTTCTGTTTCCCGGCCTGGAAGCCATCCGCGCATACTGCGCCGTGTCGGACCACGAAGAAGCACTGCTGTCTTCGCAAGCCCGCCCGATCGTCCTGCTGGACCGCCAAGGGCGGGAATTCACGTCCGGAACCTGCAACGGCAGCCGCCAGGTCGGGGTGTTCCTGCCGTACACCCCGCTGCAGGCCCTGCTGACCGACGCCTGCGGCCCGCTCGTGATGACCAGCGCGAACGCGTCGGACGATCCGGTCATCCGCGAAGACGACGAAATGAGACAATGGCTCGGCGAACTGGACGGGATTCTCTGGAACCGCAGGCGCATCGTGGCCCGCCAGGACGATTCGGTCGTCCGGTCGTTCCGCGGCCGTATGCAGATGGTCCGGCGATCGCGGGGGTACGCCC
This sequence comes from uncultured Oscillospiraceae bacterium, assembly GCA_964572095.1. Lineage (GTDB taxonomy): Bacteria > Bacillota > Clostridia > Saccharofermentanales > UBA5734 > JAAYKS01. Next base: position 1,443 of record CAZNGQ010000037.1, on the reverse strand, counting down.
CGCTGCCGGTGTTTCTGCGGAACGTCGGCGAGGACGGGACGCCGGTGGTGCTGGCGGCGGGCGGCCAGATGAAGTCCGCTTTCTGCCTGGCTTCGCCGCCTTTCGCGTTTCCCGGCCAATATGTCGGAGACCTGGACTCGGAAGGCTGCCTGGCGGAATACCGCGAGGACGCGGAGCGGCTGCAGCGGCTGTTCCGGTTGAAACCAGAAATCGCGGCCGCGGACATGAACCCGGAGTACGCCTCGACCGTGTATGCGCGCGGGCTGGGGCTGCCGGTGGTCCCGGTGCAGCACCACCACGCGCACATCGCGTCGGTCCTGGCGGAACACGGCCTGGAGGGACCGGTGATCGGCGTGGCGTTCGACGGGACCGGATACGGCACGGACGGCACCGTCTGGGGCGGCGAGTTCCTGGTCTGCGGACCTGCGGATTTCCGGCGGGCCGGACACCTGCGGACCGTGCGGCTCCAGGGCGGGGACGAGGGCGCTCGGGACGCGTCGCGCAGCGCGATGGCTTACCGGCATGCCGCGGGACTGGACGACGGGATCGACGATCCGCGGTGGCCGGTGATCCGGGCGGCGCTGGACAACGGGATCAACACGTGTGAAAGCTCCAGCATGGGCCGGCTGTTCGACGCGGCTGCCGCCATCGTCGGCGCGGGGGTATACAACCACTATGAAGGCGAATGCGCGGTCGCGTTGGAAAACCTCGCGGCGGATGCGATCGCGGACGGCGTCGCCCCGGTTCCGATGTCGTTTACACTGACGGAACCGGACGGGATGCTGACAGCGGATCCCCTCCCGCTGATCGAAACCCTGTTGCGCGCGCAGCGGAGCGACGCACGCGCGCTCGCGCTCGGTTTCCACCGGGCGGTGGCCGGGATGGCCGCGGCCGCCTGTGTCCTGCTGCGGGAGCGGACCGGGATCGGGGAGGTCTGCCTGAGCGGCGGGGTCTTCCAGAACCAGGTGCTGCTGGCAGATCTGTATGAACGGCTGAAAAACGCGGGATTCCGGGTTTTCACCAACGAACAGGTGCCCCCGAACGACGGCGGCATCTGCCTGGGACAGGCCTATGTGGCGATCCGGCGGCTGAGGGCGGAAAAAGGAGAAGAAACGACATGTGCATAGCGATGCCGGGCAAGGTGGTCGCGATCCGGGGCGACACAGCGACCGTGGATTTTTCCGGAAACCGGGTCGAGACGGACATCCGGCTGGTGGATGTGAAAGTCGGCGACTATGTGCTGGTACACGCGGGATGCGCGATTGAAACGGTGAAAGAGGAACAGGCCGAGGCACTGGCCGACCTGTTCCGCGAAATCGAAGCGATCGGACGATCGGACACGCCGCGCGGCGGGCATAGCGATGGCTGAACCGGAGAGACTCCGCGCCGCCGCCGCATGGCTGGCGGCTTATGACGGCAGACCCCTCCGGATCATGGAGGTCT
>CAZNGQ010000036.1:0-16450 GCA_964572095.1 uncultured Oscillospiraceae bacterium | reverse complement strand
CCTGACATTCGTACAACGGCGACAAGATCGGCACCGGCAGCCGCGCGCGCGGACCCTGCGGCACACCCCCACCAAGCGGCGGCGGCAAGGACCGTGACGGCGGCGACCACGAGATCGCCCCATGTCCATACTCGCCTTGCCAATGCCATCCGTCATTCCTCCACAGGGTTCATGGCAATCTCTGCCGTTGCGTTGACACCATCCGGGCCATCCCCTACAATTATCCATGCGATCTGGATCCGTAGCTCAGGGGATAGAGCAACCGCCTCCTAAGCGGTAGGTCGGACGTTCGATTCGTCTCGGGTCCGCCAGTACAAGCAAGCGCTTCCTTCGGGAGGCGCTTTGTTTATGTCCCCGGAGCCGTTCCGCTCCGCCTTCCCCGCATCGCCAGGGTAACCACCAGCAGGGCGGCCAGCGCGACCGCGACCCCGCCGACCAGATCCGGGCTATAGTGCTGTTTGATGAACAGGGTCGACAGGCAGATCAGTGCGGCAACGCCGATGTTGGCCGACCGCAAGGAGATACGGACCATCCGGGACGGACCGGGCGCGCCCGGATGTGCAGCGCGCAGCCACCGGTCCCACTCGATACAGGTCAGGACAGAAAAGGCGACATGGATGCTCGGCAGGCAGTTGTAAGGCGGATCGATGCGAAAGATCAATCGGACCATTTGTGCCGCCAGGCTGTCACCGACGACTTCCGGCCGGTCGATGCGTGTCGGGAAAAGGAAAAAGACGGTTACCGCGACAAGAAGCGTCAGCGCCAGGGAAAGCGCATACCTCTGGTAGATCCGCTCCGCGCCTCGTCGGAACAGCAGGAACAGAATCGTTCCGTAACTGTAAAAATACCAGAAGTAATACGCGTAGACAAACGAGACCTTAAACGGGATCCGATGGTCGACGGGCCAGATCACCAGCCACGCGTCCCCCGTGTTCCGGGCCATGATGCCGGCCACGCGGTAAAGCGACAGCGCGGCAAGGACCGGCAACAGGAAAAGAAGCTTCCCAAGGAAGCTTCTCCAACCCTTGGCGCGGGAATCCGCCGACGCAGGCATCGCTGTGGCTCAGCTCAACATGCGGACTTTTCCCGCATCCTGCAGGTCCGCCGCGGACTTGAGTCCGGTGACCTCATAGCCACCCTCCGGACCGATGACCTTGACCGTCACCTTACCGTATACACGGGCAAACGAGTCGGTTGCCGGATCGAGTCCATACACATCCGCACGGGCCGCGCAGAAATCACGGTAGACCGCGAGCGCCGTTTTCGCGTCGACATTCTCCTTGGAAATGACGGAGAAGTTGTTGTTTCCGGTCTTGGAGATCGCATAGGCGGATTCGCCCGCATACTCAAACGGCAGGATCGAATCGATCCGCGCCGTCAGGTTCGACCGGTGCGCGTTCCGTACAAAGGTCACAGGCAGGACCGCCGCGGCGACAAGCAGGAAAAGGACAGCCAGGAATCCCGCGATCTTGATTTTTGCGGCTGTGGACAGCGTGGCCGACGGCATCTCGATCTTTTCGACCTGCGCACGCGGTCCGTTGTCCGTCACAGGAGCCCTTGGCGGAGCCTTCTTCGCCTGGGTCGTCCGAACGGCGCCCTGCGTCGGCTTCCCTCCCTGGGACTGTTTCAACGCCTTGTTGTACAGCGAGGTGGCGTTGATGCTGGTATCCTCTTCGGGTTGGGTTTCGTTGGGAAAAACGTAGCCGGACGGATCCGTCGCGACGACGATCGCCTCGGCCGTGTCGAACACGGCGCGGCAGAACAGGCACTTGGATGTAGGTTCGCCGGGATCCAGCATCAGGATGGATCCGCAGTTGGTGCATCGAGCTTCTTTTATGGCCATGATGATCCCGCCCTTTCCGATTTTGCGATGTCATTATATCAGATCGCATCGCCCATGCCCATTGTTATAATGGAAAGAGGCCCGGCGCATGGCATGTCTTCCGGGCAGGAGGTTGTTTATGCCCGACCGAGCCGATTTCCGGAAGGAAAGCATCCCCGCTTACTCCAATGCCTTGTCCCGTATCCAAAATGACACCGGCTCCGGGGACAGCCGGGCCGCCCGTCTCGCACGCCTCCTATCCCTGATGGACGGCACCTATCCGGGCGGCGGCGCCCTTCGCCTGTTTTCCTCCCCGGGCCGAACCGAAATCGGCGGGAACCATACCGATCACCAGGGGGGCTGCGTGCTGTGCGCGGCGGTCGGCCTGGACATCCTCGCCCTGGTTCGACAGGTCGAGGAACCCGTCGTGAGGCTGACGTCCGAGGGATTCGGCCGCTGCGACACCGTGGATCTGCGGCAGACCGGCCGCCAGGAACGCGAGACGGGACATTCGGCAGCGTTGATCCGGGGCATCGCCGCCTGGTACCGCGAACACGGCTACCGGATTGGCGGATTCGAGGCCTATACGACAAGCCAGGTCCCCAGCGGCTCGGGACTCAGTTCTTCCGCCGCGTTTGAGGTCCTCGTCGCACAGGTCTTCAATGTGCTGTACAACAACGGAGAGGTTCCTCCCATATCCCGCGCGCTGGCTTCACAGTATGCGGAGAACGAATATTTCGGGAAGCCGTGCGGGCTGATGGACCAGATGGCATGTGCCATCGGGGGGGTGACCGGGATCGATTTCGCCGATCCGGCCACGCCTCTGGTTTCACCGGTCGAAGCCGGGCCGGTGCTGGGCGGGCTCGTGACCGTCGTCACCGACACCGGCGGCAGCCATGCCTCCCTGACATGGGACTATGCCTCGATTCCGCAGGATATGGGGCTTGTCGCCCGGGTGTTCTGCGCCGACCGGCTTTCCGACGTCGATCCGGTCGCCTTTTACGAGCGGCTGCCGCGGCTGGCGGGCACGGTCTCCGACCGGGCGATCTTGCGCGCCATGCACTATTTCGAAGAGACGCGGCGTGCGCGCGAGGAGGCCGAGGCCCTCCAAACCGGGGATTCGGACCGTTTTCTTCGACTGGTCAACGCCTCCGGGCGGTCATCCTGGATGCTGCTGCAGAATGTCCAGTCCGGCAGGCAGGGCCAGGACCAACGGCTCGCCCTGGGTCTGGCGTACGCGGAGAAGCTGCTGGACGGCCAGGGAGCCGTTCGGGTCCACGGAGGCGGATTCGCCGGCACCTTCCAGTGCTTTATCCCTCCGGATCGCCTCGATCGCTATCTGGCGGGGATGGATTCCCTCTTTGGAGCCTCCTCGTCCTCGATTCTCCGGATCCGCCCTGCGGGAGCCTGCGAAGTGGTCCTGCCATGACCCGGTCGGACAATACGGGCGAAGAGGTCCGGTACATGCGGGAAGCCCTCCGGCTGGCCGGCAAGGCCATGGACATTGAAGAAACGCCTATCGGCGCCGTGATTGTGCGTGACGGCCGGATCCTGGCACGGGGATACAACCGCAGGGAGACCCGGCAGGACGTGACACTGCACGCCGAGATGATCGCGCTGCGAAAGGCATGCGCGCGGCTCGGCTCCTGGCGGCTCGACGGCTGCGATCTGTATGTCACGCTTGAACCTTGCGCCATGTGCGCCGGCGCGATCCAGCAGGCCCGGATCGCAAGGGTGGTCTACGGGGCCGCGGATCCAAAAGCTGGGGCGGTCGAGTCGCGCCTGCGCCTTTTCGACCTGTCCGGCATGAACCATACGGTCGTGTACAAGGGCGGGGTTCTCGCGGAGGAGTGCGGCGGCATATTACGCGCCTTTTTCGTCTGGCTGCGCGGCAGGGACAAGACCATGGGCACCCGGGGCGTCCGCCGGGACCGTGCCAAAACCGGCTTCTCCCGAATTGAAGACGGCGCCGGGGCCGATACCCCCGACGCCGTCGACAACGGATCCTGACCGATCCTTATTTTGCCGAGAAACGGAACACCGTCGAACTTTCCTGAACCTCGCCGGGACGTACGACTGGAGTCGGAAAATGGGGAAAATGGATGGAATCCGGGTAGAACTGCGTCTCGAGGCAGAACCCTCCGCGGCGGCTGTACTGTACCCCGTCCTTGCCCGGCATCGGAGCCACCAGCATGTTTCCGGTGTAGAACTGGATGCCGCGCTGGTTCGTGAAAACCTGCATCATCCGCCCGCTGGAGGGGTCTTCGACCTCGGCGGCCAGCACCATGGCCTTGCCGTCCGACGGCAGGACCCAGTTGTTGTCATATCCGCCCGGGAAGCGCAGCTGATCGTAGTCGTTGTCGATGTCGTCGCCGACACGCCTGGCGGTGCGAAGATCCAACGGCGTTCCGGCAACGGACCGGATCTCGCCGGTCGGGATGCTTTCCGCGTCGGTCACGGTGAAAAAGTCGGCGGCGACACGGATGCGATGGTCGAGAATGTTGCCGGATTCATGGCCGGACAGGTTGAAATACGAGTGGTTCGTCAGATTGACGATCGTCGGGCGGTCCGTGGTCGCCTTGTAGTCCAGCCGAAGTTCGTTTTGTTCGTTCAGGGAATAAGCGACTTCCACCCGGAGATTGCCGGGGTACCCTTCTTCGCCATCGGGGCTGGCATAAGAAAGAACCAGTGTATCAAGACCGTTCCGGACCTCGGACGAAGCGGTCCAGACAACGGCGGCATATCCTTTGGGCCCGCCATGCAGGTGGTTCTTTCCGTCGTTCGCCGCGAGGCGGTACGTGGCGCCATCGAGATCGAACGTCGCGCCGCCGACGCGATTCGCGTACCGGCCGACCACCGCGCCGAAAAACGGGGCGACCATTTCGTAACCCGCCAGCGAATCATATCCGAGTGTCACATCCTTGAGGACCCCCTTGGCGTCCGGAACCAGAAGCCGGTTCAGGATGGCTCCGAACGTGATCACATCGGCCTGCATGCCGTTGCCGTTCCGCAGCGAATAACGGTCGATCGGGGTTCCTTCCCGCGTTGTTCCGAACGCGGTCCTTGTCATGGGCATTTTTCTACCTCCTAAAATATGGTACAGATTTGAATTCACAATTTCGCGCGCAGAGTCGCCTTGATAAACTTGTCAAATGAATAATATACAACAACGGCTTCCTTTCAGGAGAGTCCCCAGTGTATAAACATGCCGCCGGGATCGGCGGTTATCTGCCATTATAGCGCAAACCGCGGCTACTGCCCTCACCTGGATGCTCAACCAGATATTTCCAGTACTTCTTTGGCATGTTCGAGCGCTGAAGCGAAGGGTTGATGCGTTCCGGAACCGCCATGACGGCAAAATACGACCGCCAGATCTCCTCGTACGTTTCCTTCGTGCCTCCCGCTCCGCCCGGTTCGCCGTCCGTACGCGGCACCATTCCGCCATCACACGCATCGTTTCCAGCTGATGTATCCTCCGCATCGAGGGCAATGATGAACCACGGCTGTCCAGGCCAGCTGACGACCGCCATGGATCGCCGCCGGTCCCGGATCAGGAACGGCCGGTCGCTCATCCGCTCGGAAAAGTGGGGAGCGACCAGCGGCAGGACATGGAAATCCGGCTCGAAGTCCGCGACATATACGCCCCCGGACAACCGGAAGCGAAGCAGGCCGAGATAGGCGTGCGTCTGCCTCGTGACCGCACGGGCCGCATCCCGGACCGAACAGACATCCGGTTCCTGCAGCATGCCGGACGGGTCCCCGCCGATACGCATGCCGAGCCGGAGAAAGCCCAGGATCCGCATCTCGATGTCCTCCCGTTCGGACAGGTAGGCATGGAAGAGCAGTTCCAGGACGTCGCCGCCAAACCGTCTTGAGAGAAAACGGTCAAACCGCGCGAGGATGTCCGGCTCGACCGCTACCGGTTCGGGCGGCAGCAGGCTTTGGCGGACACGTCCGTCGGGAATGATCCCCCACACTTCCCGCCGATCACGCAGACACACGGTCAGCGCGGACAGCAGCCCCTCGAACGTGGAGTCATACGAGAGAAACATGGGCAAGATCCTCGATCCTCATCTGAATGTGGGACTGACGTCCGATGCCGGCTTTGTCCGCCAGCACCCGGCGAAGTTCTTCGCCGGAGGGCGGTCGGACCCCGGTCAGGGAACCAGGGCAAGTGATGAAATGAGACGCCCTGCGCATGACGACACCCATTCGGGCCAGCTGCTCCAGACGCAGGCTGCGATATCGCCTCGCCTCGATCAGCCGCCGTGCCGATACCGGCCCGACTCCCGGGATCCGCAGCAGCGAGGGCAGGCCGGCCCGGTTGATATCCACCGGAAAGCACTCGGGATGGCGCAGTGCCCACGCGCATTTGGGGTCCACCTCGAGATCCAGGTCCGGTGCGGAGACATCCAGCAGTTCATCCGCACGAAACTGGTAGAACCGCAGCAGCCAGTCGGCCTGATACAGCCGGTGTTCGCGGAGCAAAGGCGGCGCGGTATACAGGGAAGGCAGGTTGGGATTGTCGTTGACAGGAATATAGGCGGAATAATAGACGCGCTTGAGCCCGAACCCGTCATACAGGCGCTGGGCGGTACCCAGGATCTGGACGTCACGCTCGGGACTGGCGCCGATGATCATCTGTGTGCTCTGGCCGGCAGGTACGAACCGGCCGGCGGAGGGGAACAGCCGCGCGTCCTCGGACCCGGCTGCGCGGCGGTCCGCAATGTAGCGCATGGGCGCGGCGATGGCCAGCGCGGACTTCTGCGGCGCGAGCAGCGCCAATGACCGCGTTGTGCATAGTTCCATATTGACGCTGACACGGTCGGCCAGCAATCCCGCGGCTTCAACAAGATCCGGTGAAGCGCCGGGTACGATTTTCACATGGATGTATCCATTGAAGCCATATACGCACCGAAGCAGGCGCATGACCTCGTTCAGGCGTTCCATGGTTCCGTCCGGCCCGCCCGCGACAGCCGAACTGAGGAACAGGCCCTCGATGTAGTTCCTGCGATAGAACTCGATCGTCAGTTCGGCCAATTCAGCCGGTCGGAAGGTCGCCCGCGGGATATCGTTGGAACGCCGGTTGGCACAGTACAGGCAATCATACTCACAGGCGTTCGTCAGCAGCACCTTGAGCAGGGACAGGCACCGTCCGTCATCCGTCCAGGAATGGCATATTCCCGCCGCGGTGGCGGATCCGATCCGGCCGCGCTGTCCCGGTTTTGCTACACCGCTGGATGCGCAGGATACATCATATCGTGCGGCCTCGCCGAGGATTTCCAGCTTTTTCCCGACATCCATCTGCATCACCCGATTCATGATAGCATTTCTCGGTCGGAAAAGGAACATTTGTTCTATTACAATCCCGTTAAGCCCGAAAACCATCTTCTTGGCCAGGTCGGCAGAATACCCGGTATTCCGTCCTGCCACCCGCAGTGACGCTCTCCATCAGGCTTGGCACTGTGACTTCGAACCCCGGGAGTTCCGCAATCCCGGCTTGTCCGGGGATTTCGCCCACACTGTTTTCGCGTTCCAGGCCGGATACGTTTCTGGCTATCGTGATATGCGGAACCAGCGGGCCGGACCTCTCCGTCCGGATGCCGCGGCTGCGCATGGCATCCAGCAGGATGGCGTGGAATCGCTCGATCTCCCTGCGCGGTTCGACCGACAGCCACAGGACGCGCCCGGATCCCGAGCGGAAGAACCCGAGTCCCGATATGACCAGATTCAGGGGGAACACCGGAGTCCTTTGCTCCTGCGAGCGACGATATGCCTCGCACAGGACATGGCAAAAAGCATCGGCTCCGGATGGATCACACTCTCCGACAAAGTGAAGGGTGATATGGAGATTCGCGGCCCGAACCGGACGGCTGGCCGGGAAAGCGGCTGTCACCGAAGCGGCAAACGGCCACAATTTGTTGCGCATTTCCACCGGTAGTTCCAGGGCATAAAACAAGCGCATCCGGCAACCTCTTTCCAACATCGTTACAAAACCGCAAATAACCGCACCGTAACTGTGATTTTGCACAAACTTTTTTGTCAAATCACACATTGTTTAGAGAACTGCGATATAACAATCGCGGAACTGGTTATACATAACGCATAACATATTCTCGAAAATCTGCGATACGTTTCTCTGTTTTGTCTTATTTGGCATTATCTTGCAAATAAGAAAACGGATCACATGCTTTTCTTGAATAAAGTATATCTGTCAAAAAGGATTTGCACCACTCGCAATCACTTCGTTTTTGTTATACTACAAGTACATACATCTCATTTAGCAAGGAGTGGATACCATGGCAGAAACAGTCTTCAGTCTTAAAAAAGGTCTTACTGAAATTCTGGTTCTTCGTATTCTCACGGAGAAGGAAATGTACGGGTATGAAATCGTCAAGACGATCGCGGAACGGAGTTCGGAAGTCTTTTCCGTCACCGAAGCGGCGCTCTATACGACGCTTTACAAAATGGAGGCGGAAAACCTGGTCATCTCGCGCGAAGTGCTCGTCGGAAACCGTCGCCGCCGCCGTTATTACAGCCTGACAGAACAGGGACGTTCGTATGCCGGCGAAGAGATCGCCAAATACGTTCGCATGACCGACGGAATCCGCAAGATCCTAAGCGGATGGGAAACCGCCGAGATCAAGGCCTGAACTCACAAACCGCATCATCTGTACCTCAAGGGGGCTTTCGCTGAAGGCCCCCTTTCCCTTGTCCCGGTTCGGACGCGGTCTACCTGGGCCCGGCGTCCGGACCTGCAGCATCGTCCCGCGCGTCCCCCGCACCGGAGCGCGCCGACCTTCTGCGTTCCCGGATGTCCAGCGCGGTCTTCACCGCGATGGCGGCGACAGAACCCAGGAACAAGCCCCAAGGCCCCAGGAGAAGCGTCAGCAGGATCGTGGACAGCAGGGTGAAGATCGGCTTCACACCGATTCTTTTCCCGTTGATGACCGGATCCAGGATCTGCCGCGCGACAAAGATCACCGCGTAGACGACCAGCAATCCCACGGCAAGACGGGTATTGCCGCTGATCAGGACGATGGCGGCCCAGGGGATCATGACCATCCCGCTGCCGATCATCGGAATGATGTCGACCAGGGCGACCAGAAAGGCGATCAACCCCCACAACGGGAGTTTCAACACCGCGAAGCCGATGCACAGCACGATAAAGGTGATTCCCGCCAGGATCAGCTGCGTCCGGATAACGGACAAAAAGCCTCTCCAGGATGCGGAAAGGATCTCGGTCAGGTCGTTTTTCGCCTCTCTCCAGCCGCTCATCCGCCACACCCTCCTCCATTCACTATAGCACCACCGGACGGTCTGTATTTCGGCCGCCACGACATCAATCATTGCGATTCCGTTTCATTGTCCTTCCCAAGTGCTACAATGAGCGCATGTCTTTTTGCATCGGCACTGTGCTGCCGGCATCGGCAGCCTCGTCAGGAGGTCCTGTATGGCCGTCATCGAGATCAATCATCTCAAGAAGTATTATGGAAAACACCGGGGTATCGAGGATGTCACGTTCTCTGTACAGGAGGGCGAGATTTTCGGGTTCATCGGCCCGAACGGCGCCGGCAAGTCGACGACGATCCGTGCCCTGCTGGGACTCATCTTCCCCACCTCCGGCACCGCGACGATTTTCGGCCGCGACTGCATCCGCGACGGCGCTGCCATCCGGTCCGAGATCGGGTACCTGCCCTCCGAGGTTTTCTATTACGACAACATGAAGGTCATCGATGTGTTCCGCTACTCTGCCAGCTTCTATCCCGGAGCGCAGGTCACCCGCGCGCTGGAACTGGCCGAGATCATGGACCTCGATGTGACAAAGAAGGTCGAGGACCTTTCCTACGGCAACAAGAAAAAGGTCGGCATCGTCCAGGGACTGCTCCATGAACCCAAACTGATCATTCTGGACGAGCCGACGAGCGGACTGGATCCGCTGATGCAGCAGAAGTTCTTCGACTTGATCTCCATCGAAAACAAAAAGGGCGCCACCGTCCTGTTCTCCTCGCATATCCTCCCCGAGGTCCAGAAACTCTGCACCCGCGTTGCCATCATCAAGGATGGCGCCATTATCAAGACGGACGACATGGCCGCTCTCCGAGGGGAAAACTACAAGAAGTTCTCCTTCTCTTTCAAGGAAGACATTCCGTCTGGACTTTTCGCACTGGACGGGATTTCCAAGCTGGCGATCGACGGCCGTGAAGCCCGCTTCCTGTTCCGGGGCGATGTCAGCCAGATCCTGGATCGCATCCATGGACAGGGAGTCACCGATATCCTGGCCGAGGATCCCGACCTCGAGGAGATCTTTCTTCACTATTACCAGAAGGAGGACTGACGGATGCGGACTAACATTTTCCGTCAGGAGCTCCGCATGAACCGGAAGTCGTTCCTGAGCTGGCTTGCGGCTCTCCTGATCCTCACGTTCTTCTTTACCTTGATGTATTCCACGATCGCCTCGCAGATGACCGATTTCCTGAAGATTTTGGACAACTTTCCCAAGGAGTTTGCCCAGGCTTTCGGTGTGGAGCTGCTGCGGTTCGGCAATATTCTCGGATTCTTTTCATTTATACTCGTTTTCGTACTGCTTGCCGCGTCCATCCAGGCCATGAACCTTGGTCTGTCGACCCTGTCCGCCGAAGTCCGTGACAAGACTGCGGATTTCCTGTATGCCAAGCCGGTATCCCGGAATGCGATCCTGGCGCAGAAGACGCTGGCTGTGCTGGCGCAGATCGTCGCGCTCGATCTGGTCTACCTGCCTGTCACGTACCTCATCCTGTTCAATATCAATGCGGCGGCGACACCGGACATGTCGGTTCCGATCGGCACCTATCTGCTGCTCGGCGTAGCCTTGATCCTGCTGCAACTGGTCTTCGCATCAATGGGGCTGTTCGTATCCTCCTTCATGAAACGCATCCGCACCGTTCTCCCGATCAGCATGGGCGTCATCTTTTTTTTCTACTTCCTGAACATGCTGAACGAGACGTTGGAGCGGGTGGAACTCTCGTACCTCACGCCTTTTGCCTATTTCAACCTGTCCGGGGTGCTGCGCAACGGTGCGTATGAAACAAAATACGTCGTACTGTCTTTCGTGCTGGTCCTCTTGTTCACCACCCTGGCCTGGGCTGCCTACAGCAGGAAAGACCTGCCGGCCATTTGACGGATCCGATAGGAGACGATCGCATGAACATTTTTTTGCGGGAACTCAAGGCCAACTACAAGTCTCTGCTCATCTGGAGCGGAGCACAGTACTTTCTGATCCTCGTAGGCATGGTCAAGTACAGCGGGTATGCAACGTCGGGTGCGGACATCGAGCAGCTGTTCGCTTCCATGCCTGATGGACTCAAAACCATGTTCGGCATCGGGACGGTCGACCTGTCGCGCGTGGATGGTTTCTATACCGTCTTCTTCCTGTATTTCCTGCTGCTGGCCGCCATCCATGCCTGCATGCTTGGCGTGGTGCTGATCGCAAAGGAAGAACGCGACCATTCCGCCGATTTCCTTTACGCAAAGCCGGTCACGCGAACCCATGTGATCACGGCCAAGCTCATGGCCGGACTGTTCAACATCCTGGTGTTCAACCTGGTCACGCTGGTCGGATCGATCATCCATGTGGAGCAATACAACACCACCGGCGAATCCATGACCGGCAAGATCGCATTCCTGATGCTCGCCATGTTCATCTTCCAAGTCACGTTCCTGGCTGTCGGTGTGGCACTGGGAGCCTGCCTGCGTACGGCGAAGAGAGCGACTGGCGCTGCAACCGCCATCATTCTCGGCACGTTCTTCCTGTCGGTCGGAATCGACTTGAACGAGAAGATCGGATTCCTCGCGTTCGCCTCGCCGTTCAAGTACTTCATCGCGGCGGATCTGATGTTTGGCGGCTCGTACTCCTGGTGGGCGCTGGTACTGTGCGCGCTTTGGATCACAGGCGGCCTTGCTTTGGCCTATCGCCGTTTTGGCCGGAGGGATCTGACGGTATGACGGGAATTCCATATTATATCGTTGATGTGTTCACCGACCATCCGTTTGGCGGAAACCCGGCAGGTGTCTGTCTGCTGGACGCACCAATGGTTTCAAAAGCCATGCAGGAGATCGCGGCGGAAAACCGGCTGTCCGAAACCGCGTTCCTGGTCCGGCGCGGTGCCGGCTCGTACGACCTGCGCTGGTTCACGCCGGAAGTGGAAATCGACCTGTGCGGGCATGCGACGCTGGGAAGCGCGTTCGTCCTGATGAATTTTGTTGATCCCGCGATGACCCGCGTCGAGTTCCACACCATGAGCGGTTTGTTGACCGTGGGCCGCGAAGGTGAGCGTTACGTCATGGATTTCCCCCGGAGGGAGCCGGCCCCCTGCGCCGTGCCGGTCGGGCTGGAAGACGCCCTGGGCGTGAAAGTGCTGGAAACCCACCAGTCCAGGGACCTGCTGGTTCTCCTCGCCGACGAGACCGAAGTAGCGGGACTCGAGCCGGATGGGGCGCTCCTGGGCCGCGTGTCGGATGCGTTCGGCATCGTCGTGACCGCGCGCGGAACGGACTGCGATTTAGTATCGCGTTATTTCGCACCCAATGCGGGGATTCTCGAGGATCCCGCCACAGGTTCTTCGCATTGCACCTTGATCCCGTTCTGGAGCGCACGGCTGGGGAAGCGACACATGACCTCACGCCAGTTGTCGCGGCGCGGCGGAACCTTCACCTGTGAAGACGGCGACGGCAGGGTCCGGATCGGCGGAACAGCCGTCCTGTATCTTGGGGGAACCATCGTCGGACGGTAGCCAGAGATCGACACACTACAATATATCGGAGGCGCTCCATGGAAGTCCGTAAAAAAGCCGAACTCAAACTCTTGTACGAAGGCCCGCAGCAGGAGATCCGTGATACTGCCGAGTGGAGTTTCATGAAGGCACTGTGTGCCGGCCGCTTCGAGGACGCCGTGGCGCTGTTCGGGGAGACCAGACGGTTTGGAACCAGCCCCAGTGCCGTCGATACCCCTTTTGGGCGATTCGAGGGCATAAGCGGAATCAACGCGATGGTCCGGCGATGGCTGTCGGAGTACGGCGCGGAAAGCGCAACCGCCGAAGCCTATTTTCAGACTTGCTCCGGAGGCCGGTCCGTGACCGAAATCGTGGTGGGTTTCGTCGTCGACGGAATGATCGACGAGGTGCCGATGTTCGTGGTCGGCGACTTGCGCGAGCGGGGCATGCTGGACGAAATCCGCATCTATCACCACTGTACCTTCCTGCCCCGATACCAGCCATACCGCAAGCCGATGTTCCGGTCCGCCCATCTTGAAATGGGCGATCCGGGCCTCCTGACCGGAGCGGTGCGTGAATACTACACCGCCCTCCACCATGTGCCCTGCGTGGACGTCGAGCGGATTGTGGCCTGCATGAGCGACGACTGCAAGTTCGGCGGTTACGGCCCTGCGGGTTCGGTTCCGGAACCGCACAACCATGAGGCCCTGCGCAGGATCTACGGCCGTATGGCGTCCTACATTCCCCGCTGGGTCGGCATGCGGTACGAGACGATCATCGACGACGGGGTGACTTGCGTGATCGAGTGGGTCCATATCGTATCCGACGCGGGGGTGGCGGAGGGAGGACGCGTCTGCCTGTCCGGCATCGCGGCTTACCAGCGGGGCGACGACGGCCTTCTGTGTTCGATCCGCATCAGCGATTATGCCGGTTACGAGAAAAACATCGACTGGACCAGGACCTCAACGTCCCGGGAGGAGGCCTTCTCCATCAACCGTGTAAAGGAATTCCCGGCCGGATGCGGGCTCAAGGGGCAGGACTGAGGCTGCCAGCCTGGAAATCTGCGCTTTCCGACTCATTCCATCCGCAAGAGCCTGGTCTTCACCAAACGGATCATGGAAGCCACCTCTTCGATTTTCAGAAAATAGATCAATACGGCATATAGTACGGCTCCTGCCATAACGGCCAGAACCAGCGCGGTGTTCTGGCTCGTTTGCTTTTTCAGGAACTCGTAAGCCAGAGCGGCCGCGATCCCCATCAAGGCGGAAGACGCCGTGATTTTCATCATGGTGGCGAGCATGAGCCGTATGCCGCAGGGCCCGATTCTCTTTCGAAGACTGATGAACATCAGTCCCGAGGTCACCAGCGCCGCGACGGATGTCGCCAGCGCAAGGCCTCCAATGCCCATGAATCTGGACAGGACGAGATTCAGCACGATATTGATGGCAACCCCGTACGCCGCGTTGACCATCGGCGTTCGGGTGTCCTGCATGGCGTAGAACACTCTGGATAAAACATCGCGGAGACCCAGGCCCAGCATCCCGATAGCATAAAAGAGCAACGCGGAGGATGTCATGGCAACCGCGCGCTCGTCGAACGACCCCCGCCCGAACAGGAGCTGCACGACCGGTTTCGCGAAGACGATGGCGCCGACCGTCACCGGTACAAGGAAAAGGTTCACCCCGTTGATCGTCTCCCTCAATGTCTTTTTTGTTCCGTCCAGATCGCCGGCTGCGACCATGCGCGTGATCGCTACAAACATCACGGTCGTCAGGGAGGTTACAAAGAGACCCTGTGTAAAGTAGACGAGTTTGTTGGAGTAGCTGAGCGCGGAGATCCCACCGACCGCGATTCGGGAGGCCAGGGTCCGGTCGATCAGGACATTCAGCTGGTTGACCGACGCGCCAATGATCACGGGGATGGACAGATAGGCGAGCCTCCCCACATGGCCGTCCTTGAACCGGACCGTCGGCCGGTAATGGAAGCCGTGCCGTTTTGATGCCAGAAACAGGACAAGCAGCTGGATGGCCAGCGCCGCGATCAGCCCGGCCGGCAGCAGATAAATCCCGGCGGACTTGCTCAGGACGATCGAAAGCGTGATGACCGCGTTGAACAGGATGCCGACCGATACCGGGACGAGGAAACGGCCTTTGACATTCAGGTATCCGGTCAGGATATAGATGGCCATGGAGAAAAAGACGCCGAATATCGTGATGCGGGTGAAGTCGACCGCCATCCGAAGCGTTTCTCCGTCGAATCCCGACGCGATGATCCCGACGATCGGACGGATAAACACCAGGCACAGGCTGATGATGACCGCACCCAGCAGCATCAGGATGTTGATGACCCGGTTTGTGAATCCGACCGCTTCCCTGTCGCCGGCATTCGTGTCGATCTCATGGTAGAGCGGCACATAACTGGTGGCGATACCGATCCCGATCAGCGCGAAGACAACCCCCGGAATCGTATACGAAACCAGATAGGCGTCGCTGACTCCCCCAGCGCCATACAGCCACGACAGTACGATATCCCGGAGGAAGCCGATGGCTTTGGACAGGAACGTGAGGATCAAGATCAGTATCGCGGCTCTTCTCATACGCGGCATCCCTCCGTCCGGATCAGGATCCGTAGAGGAATGACTGCAGATGGCGCGCATTGGCCGGCATGTCCGCATGGAATGTATAATCGACGCTGAAATAGCTCCCCGGAAGCGGGATGCTGTCCTGCTGAAGCGGATACGAAAGCAGTGCGGGGGCTCGAAGCAGCAGGGCCGACATCTCACCCCTCGTCAGACCGGTCGAGACGAGCGGAAACAAAGCCTCCATCAATCCTGTCAGATCCCACAGATTCATCCCGACCGCCTTCTGCATGACCAGTTCCAGCACATGCCGCTGGCGTGTGGTGCGTTGAAAGTCGCTGTCGATCTTTCGCAGCCGGGCGTACATCTGCGTGTGGGCGCCGTCGAGGTGCCTGATCCCCGGAGCCAATCCCATGGCAGCGGCTTCAGCCTCCGTCAATTCGATGTCGAGGCCGCCGATCGAATCGATGATCCGGGTGAAACCGACGAATCCCACCGTGATGTAGTTGTCGATCCTGACCCGATAATTCGCCTCGATGGTGTTCATCAGCATCGCAGCGCCGCCGTAGGCATAGGAGTGGTTGATCTTGTCGATGCCGTATTCTTCCCGGCCGGGGATGATGACCCCGTTGTCACGAAGTATGGACGCCAGACGGATGGTGTCCGTCCTGTTGTCGATCGACAGGATGATGATCGTATCGGCACGCGTGTAGGCCGAACTGCTGTCCGCGTCGACCCCGATCAGGAGGATGTTTTCAACGTCCGGATCGGAGGCGATGGAAATGTCGGCGAGCTCATCGAAGCGGGTCGGGTCCTCCGTCGGGGCGGCAGTGGTTTCCGTCGGCGCGGATACCTTGGGGGTCGGGGGCATGGGGGTGGCCTTGCTGGTCGGCTCCGCCACATCCTCCGGCTTCAGGTCCCGATTATACGTGTAACTGGCGGAACTCACATAGGTGATTCGGCCCAGAAGGTGGCTGTAGTACCAGGCGGCGCCGCCTGTCGCCAGGACAAGGAACAGAACCAGCACGATCCCGGCGGTTTTCAGGCGTCGGATGCGCCGGTGGGCTTGCGTTGCGCCCGTCTTCCCTGCTTCCGCATTGGCGACGGAGTCGCAGGAAGCCTCTTCGATTTGGCTCGTCATACGTTTTCTCCCGATCCCGACCTGCAATGAATCCCATTGGTCTTATCGATTCTACAATGTGAAAGGTTTAATCGTGCAGGATATGTGCGGCAAAAAAGGCAAACAAAACCTCATCGGATGACTACCTTTTCTTTATGCAAGTATTATGGACAGAATAC